>JBNGCV010000001.1:0-139431 GCA_049975465.1 Kosmotogaceae bacterium
TTTTTTTTGCTGAGAAGCATGGGTTTTTTGGTAGAGGAGCTAAAAATCCTTCAGGTAGATTTGATCCATCAATACCAGCATTATCAAACATAAGACCAAAATTACTTGTCATTGGCACATTTATGAAATTTTTTTTAAGCATTTCTTTTGTTGCATCTATATTCTTAGAATGTTTAAGGTAAAAATTCCAGATGTACTTATCGTTCAAAATTCTTCTCAACGGAACAGTTCCTAAAACTTTTCCTTCCCTAAAAATTAACTCAAGACGATAGGCATCAATTGAAAATAACTTTGAAAGAATTTTGATTCGCAGTCTTGGTTTAATCGAAGAAATTTTTACCGCATTTCCCTCAAGCAAAGAAACTATTTTTGAAGTTATAACTAATATATCTTTTTCCTCTATTTCAATTTTATTTTCTTCAATCTCCCTTACCATTCTTTTCTCTAATGAAGAATCCTTAGCGTCTTCAGGAATAATGGGCTTTGAAAAATGGACTGGCTTTATTTTGATCATCTTATTCCTCCTCAAAGTATAATCCTATTATCTATTTGACTTTTTAGTGTCGTTTTCACTTTTTAAAAAAAGTGCCCACTGCGATAATTTGAACAAAAAAGTTGTTAATACAGTTAAAAAACCTCCCTTAAACTTGGTATTTCTTGGATAATAGATGATTTTTTCTACTGGTTCTTCATCATTCCATTTTTCATATTTTAGTCCCTTAATAATTGCCACGGGTGTCATTTCATTAGCTGCACCCATTACACTTCCCGAAAAAGCTGCAATAGAATCAATGATAAGATCATTTCCTCCCATTTGAGGTTTTCCATATATATCATCTTTTGCTTCATTCCTAACCAAGGGAAATATTCCCGAACAACCAATACAAATATCATTTGATCCAATACGCCTTGTAGAATAAAGAGAATCGGTAATTATCACAGCTAATTTTTTTCCGGTTTTATTTTCCAATTTTTTCCTTATTTCTTTGGCAGATCTAGCTGGATCTTTTGGCAGCAATGTGATATATCCATCTGGAGTATTTGAAGTATCAATACCAGCGGAGTCAAAAAGAAGTTTAAACTTTCTTACCATCATCAACTTGGAAAATTTTTCTTTCAAAGCAGCAATTGTAGCTTTAGGATCATTTGATAATTTTAGCTGTTGTTCTAAAATGCGATGGTCTTTTGAGATCATCTGTAAAGGTAACACTCCTACGATAGGTCCCTCTTTGAAAATAAGCTCTAGAGTTATTGGATCAAATCTAAAAAGTTTTGCGAGAATTCTGACTCTTTTTCTTGGTTTTACTGATGACCGCTCTATAGTCCTATTTTCAAACAAAGATACTATTTTTGAAGTAACTACAACAATGTCGTTATTATTAAGTTCAATATTATTTCTATCTATCTCTGAAATGAGTAAATCTTCAAATTTACTTTTCTCCTTCATATTTGGAACTGCAGGTTCAGCAAATTTAACTGGAAGTATTTCTATCATAAACATCCACCTCCAATAGTAAGAAAATGAAAAATTGTATCACAGAATTCTTCTGGGATCTTATTGTAGCTACGAGTGTTTTAATGATTAGTAGTAACCAGTGATTTTAACTACTAATTTTAGAATTTATTTATATTGTGTATAACGAAAGACATTTATACTAAATAATCTAACAACAATTAAATAATCGTCTTTACTTCGCACTAAACAGAATTGTCCCGAGTTAAAATACTCCTAAGAATATAAGTTTTCTACTTTTTTATTTTTCTCTAAATTCATAATAAACTCAAAAAGATTATGCTCATTTATAGAGGTAAAATTGTGTAAAAAAGTGGATGTGTTTTCCTTATTAATTGGAATCACCTTTTTTACATACAATTAGATTAAGCAATTTATTTGTGCTGTATAATTTTACCATTAAAGAAACTACATGTTTTTATCAGTCAACGAATTAATCCGGGAGGCCTTTTCATGAATAAATTTGTCTCGAAAATTTCTGAACTTCTTAATATTGCCAGATGGCAAGTTGAAAACGCGGTTAAATTACTGGATGAAGGAAAAACAATCCCTTTTATTTCTCGTTATCGTAAAGAAAATACTGGTGAATTGAATGAAACCCAGTTAAGAGATATCGCTGACAATCTTGAAAATTTAAGAAAATTACATCAAAGACGCACTGAAATAATCAGAATTATTCAAGAAAAAGGAAAAATGACCGCTGAACTAAAAGAAAGCCTTCAAAAAGCAGAAAGCCTTCAGGAACTTGAGAACCTGTATCTACCGTACAAAAGCAAAAAAGAGACAAGAGCTGATAAAGCAAGGAAGAAGGGACTATCGAAACTTGCAGATTTCTTGGAAGTTACTAAAACAAAGGATAATAAATTTATTGAATCGTTTGTCAACAAGGAAAAGAGTGTAAATAGCAGAGATGAAGCAATGGAAGGGGCCCTTGATATCATTGCAGAAAAGGTCTCACAATTTGCTGAAGTCCGCAAACATATTAAAAATGTTTTCGATAACAAAGCATTACTACAATCAACTAAAGGCGAAGAAGATCAAAATGGCATCTACAACAATTATTATTCCTTTAAACGCACTTTAAAGCAATTGGCTGCTCATCATATTCTTGCAATTTTTAGAGGTGAAAAAGAGAAGAAATTGAAGGTGAGTTTTGATGTTTCACACAATTTTGTACCAGATATTTTAAAGATAAGAAATTATAGCGGTGACCTGGCTTATTTTGAAGAATTAAAGAGGACTATTCAAGATGCACTAACAAGATTGATTATGCCTTCAGTCGAAAGAGAAATACGATCGCAGCTAAAAGAACAGGCTGAGAACCGTGCTATCTCAGTATTTGCTGAAAACCTCAGAAATCTTATTCTCCTTCCACCACTAGGAGAAAAGACTGTTATGGGAATTGATCCTGGATACAGAACAGGTTGTAAAATAGCAGTTATAGACAGAGAAGGAAATCCCATTTATCATGACACAATTTATCCTACTCCTCCAAAAAATGAGATATTACCTTCAGAAGCAAAGTTAGCCGGAGCAATTAACCAGCTTAATATTGAGATTATTGCAATAGGTAATGGTACTGCTTCCAGAGAAACCAGGGATTTTGTCACCAACATGATAAAAAAACACAAGCTTAAATGCAAGTACCTGATTGTTTCTGAAGCTGGCGCATCTGTTTACTCAGCATCCAAAACAGCTGTTGATGAATTCCCTGACTATGATGTAACGACAAGAGGAGCTATATCGATAGCCAGAAGAGTTCAGGATCCACTCGCAGAATATGTCAAGATCCCTCCCGAATCACTTGGTATAGGCATGTACCAGCACGATGTTAACAAGAAGAACCTTAAGAAATCTCTTGACAGAGAAGTTGAATCAGCAGTTAATTTTGCGGGTGTAAACCTCAACACATCATCTTTTCACCTTTTAAAATACATCTCGGGACTAAACAGCAACACTGCTAGAAAAATTGTTGAAAGACGCGCAGAAACTGGTGCCTTTTCTGACAGGAAGGAGTTGCTTGAAGTCGATGGCATTGGTCCAGTTGCATTTGAACAGGCAGCAGGTTTTTGTAGAATTATTAATGGAGACAATCCGCTGGACAGCACGACAATACATCCTGAATCGTATGAGATAGCTGAAAGCATTCTTCAATTTATTGGCTTTTCTTCAAACGATTTAATTGAGGAGAAAAAACAAATCCAGAAATCCCTTAATGAAGTTAACTGGAAAAAATATGCTTCAAAAAATGGTTTTAATGAGATAACTGTCCAGGATATTGTAAAATCACTTCAAAAACCTGGCCTCGACCCCAGGGATGAGCTAGAAAAACCACTATTAAGAGATGATGTAATGACCATGGAACAGCTTAAATCAGAAATGGTACTGGAAGGAACAGTAAGAAATGTCGTCGATTTCGGAGCTTTTGTCGATATTGGAGTAAAGCAAGATGGTTTAATCCATAAATCGAAAATGGGTAGATTCGTAAATGATCCACTGGAGGTAGTATCGGTTGGACAAATTGTCAAGGTAAAAGTTTTAAATGTGGACCTTGATAGAGAACGAATCTCACTTCAGTTATTGAAACGCTGACATATTTAATACAGTTAGCAATTTTCATCCCAGTAATAGGTGTGATAATTATTGTTGCCAATCTCAAAAACAACCTGATGATCAATAATTTCTTTCCACATCAATGCAGAATTAGCGGGAAAGAAACGTAATGTATCATGTACCAAACCGAATATGTTCTCTTTGTTTGCCTCGATGGAAGATGAACGGAAGTCTTTAAACAGGAATTCCTGGTCTCCTATAAGCGCTCTATCTTTTAAGATTTGCGCTTTAACCTTTCTACCTTTGTAAGCAACCTCATCCTTAATAGGAAAATTCACATTCATATTATCAGGTCTGATTTTCTTATGCAGTTCAATTACTTCATATACATTTGGTTTTTTCCATGATTCATTGCACACATTACAAGTAAAACTGCTAATTCTTCCTTTAATACTTCCTACTGCACCGCAGCTGGGACATCTCCATAACAATCGATTAATACCCAAATAGTGCCTGTAACGTTTATTAAAGGATTGATCTTCTTTGTCAAGAAATGATTTTATTTTTTCTTCCATATTATCTTCATTGGGATTTATCGGTTCTCCAAATTCAATGTTAATATGGCCAAACTGAACGATATTCGACCACCTGGGCCAAAGCCTCTGCGCTCCGTTGAACTTTACCGGTATGATTGGAACCCCAAGCTTTTTGAACAATTTCCATATTTCCTTTCTAATACATAATCGTTCTCCATCCCAGCTTCTGGCAGCTTCTGGCGCTATAATAACATTAAATTTACTCCTTAAAGTACTCATTATATCTCTCATTGCTCTCATATCCCTTTCATATCTCTTCACAGGGATAGTCCCCATTTTTCTGAGCAACGGGAGTTTCTCAACGTAAAGTGCTGTTCCCACAGGTCTAAAATACTGTGTTAAAGCATAGTACATAGCTGGACCATCATAATGAGTTTGATGCTGTATGGCAAAGATTACAGGAGTGTCCTTTTTCCTCTTACTCCTTACTGTTACAAAAGGGAATACGACTATTTGAACAACAATTTTAAGAAGTAAATTAATCAATACAAATAATAAAGGTACTGATTCAGAATAATCCAAGGGAATTTTTTTGCCTGGAAATGGGATAAATGCCGGAACATTTCTTCGATAACTGTTATAATTAGAAATCTTCTTACTGACATACTTTTCCTGCATTAATTGTAAAATTATAATAAAAACCATTACACTTAATAAAAAAACCAGAGTTGTATAAGAAATACTTAGAAATAATATACCTGCTAAGTAAATCATATATCCTGTTGAAACAGGATGTCTTAAGTACCTGTAAGGACCAGAAATTATCAACCTGTCATTAGGCGTAAGCATCAACGACCATTTACCATTCTGAATACACGCAACCAATGAAGAATAAAGAGCTATTAAGACACCTGCTGATATGAAAGCGAAACCAAAAATATTCGTTAGAACGGATACGTAATCTTGACCACTGTAAAAAAATACCAAGCTGGGAACTAATATCCAAAAAATGATAGCTTCTATTATAAATAGCATTATTCGGATATATTCCACCCCCTAATAACAAAATCAGTACCTGTTTCTTCTGCATTTTCAATGTATACTTCTAGATCGATTTTGTCTATTATTTTCTTAAAAATTGAAAGTCCAAGTCCAAATCCTTCTGTGCTTCTTGATTTATCAACCTTGTAAAAACGTTCGAATAGTCTTTCTTTTTCCGATTCAGGTATTCCTTCACCATTGTCTATAATATGCAGTTCTTTATTTGCGTTAATCCACTTAATCTTTACTATATCAGTTTTAGCATGTTTCACTGCATTTTCGAAAAGGATTTTAAGAGACATGCCAAGCAGTTCTCTATTCGTTTTTACTATCAACTCTTCGGGGATTTCTAGCTCAACCTCAAAATCAAAGTAAGATTGAACTTCAGCTGTCTGATTCAAAATAACTTCTTTTAGATTTTCTGAAGTTAGTTCCGCCTTTGAATCAGGCTGCGACAGTAATAGCAATTTTTCAGCGAGTTCAATTAGATTTTTAGACGTCTCTTCAATGTTCTTGGCTGCCTCATCTGTCATCTGTTGGTTGCTTGAAGCCCAACGAGTTATCATTCTCGAAAAACCAAGAATAGAAGTAAGTGGAGTCATAATTTCATGAGCAACGTCAGAAGCAAACTGTTCTTGTTTTTTATATCCATTCTCGATTCTTGTCAAAGCTTTGTTTATTACTTCAATAAGTTTTTTGATTTCTTTTGTTTTGGTTTTTATACTTACGCGTGATGAAAGATCGCTAACTACAATCTTTCGCAAGGAATTGCTCACTTTTTTCAATGGTTCTGAAATTCTCTTGCTCAAAATAATTGAAGCAAATAATGATATAAGTATGGCTATTATCGAAGCAAGTAAAATTGATGATCTAAACCCCTGTAGAAATAAATCATATTCTGCTATTCTGCTTCCCAAAATAACTTTATTGTTGTTGTCTGTAAATCCGTATAAAAGGTACATATCATCGTCAACATTTATAATCTTTGAACCGGAGAAAAAAGAATAATCTTCAAGATTATCGGGATTTTGTATAATTTCATCATCAATCTTTATAAACAACTGTTCAGTTACAGCTGGCCCCATCCTTCCCATACCCTGTCCGACAAAATCCGACCGATTGAATCTCGGACCATGAGAAAGTGAAATGTACGCTTTGCTCAGTTCCTGCGTATAGTTTCTTATGAATACTGTACGAGAATTAATATACACAAAATATGAGAAAAAACCAATGATAATTGCAGAAATGAGTAATATACTCATAACCAGTTGAAAGAAAAGAGAAAACCCCTTATTATTTAAAGACATAGCCTACTCCTCTTACTGTATTAATGTATTTTCCAGCCTTTTTGAGCTTCTTTCTTAAATAATTTACATAAACTTCCACTACGTTTTCGTTGCTCCATTCATCAGTTCCCCACACTTTGTCGAGTATTGTTGTCTTGGATACAACAATTCCTTTATTTTCCATGAGCAGGTTGAGTAAATCAAATTCTGTTTTACTCAATTTTATCTCCTCCTCGCTCACTCTCACTTCCCTGGAAGACCTGTCAAGCACAACTTCTTTATAAACTATTCTTTCAGGTCCTTTTACCCTGCGCAACTGCGTTTCAATACGGGCTACGAGTTCTTCAATGTGAAAGGGTTTTGTTAAGTAATCATCAGCTCCTGTTCTTAAACCTTTGACTTTGTCTTTTACTTCTCGCTTTGCTGTAAGCATAATTACTGGTAATTCATTTGAATAATCTTCTCTAATAATTTGTAAAACATGGTAACCATCAATTTCAGGAATCATTATGTCCAGAATAACAAGATCGGGCAGCTTCTCACTGATACTTTCAATTGCGGCTTTGCCATTGGAAACATGGTTAACTTCATAACCTTCGTGCTGAAGTTCAAGTTCTAAAAATTTACTTATGTGAGGATCATCTTCTATCAGAAGTATTCGTGATTTCATTTCTGCTCTCTCCTTTTTTTCTACGAAACCTTAATGCTGATGAAACACTTCCAAACGCAACTCCAATAAGCATAATTACTAAACCCATTCCTTTCATTAAACCCACACCTTCACCCAGTATAATTACTGCAAACAACAACGCAAAAGCAGGTTCTCCCACATAAATTAGTGATGCGCTGATTGATCCAAGATGCTTTTGATAGCGTAACTGCACAGCCACAGCAAAAATCGATGCAACAAGAGCGGTAAAAATTGCCACTGCCACAATTGATATATTCAATGTTATCTTGCCAGGGATAAATGGTACCAAAATCAAATTTGCAATAGCAACAGCGAAAAGTTGAGGAAACAACAAACCGACTTCATTATTATTTGAATTTTCAGTAAATACACTTATAAATACCACGTGCAACGCAAACATGATAGCACAAAGAAGCGTCAACATATCACCTAAGTTAAAAGAAGAAACATTGGGAGTGGTTAACAAATAAAGACCAAACAATGAAATGCCAAAGGCCATAATTTGCATAAAGGTTGGCATTTTCTTCTCGATGATGGGCGAAAGCAACGCCACAAAGGTTACATAAAGTGCAGTGATAAAAGCACTTTTAGAAGAAGAGGTATAAACAAGTCCCCAGGTTTGAAAGATATATGCACTGGCCAGAAAAGCCCCTAATATCAGACCCTTTAATAACTCTTTCCGTGTTGTCTTTCGAATTTGCTTGACTCCGAAAATTCCAATAATTGCAGTAGCTATGATGAATCTGATGAAATTGTAGAATACCGGAGACACACCATCTGTAAGTATAATTTTTTGAAGCGGGAATGTCATACCCCAAAATAGAACTACAATAAATAAAAGAACATTGGCTTTTAGCTTCTCATTAGATTTCTGCATAAAATTCTATCCTCATCTCTTTCTCAATCTAACAACTTTATTAATAAAAAAATCTCTTAAATGAGTTCTTTAATGAAGCTCATATATTTTAGAGAATTTGCTTTTGACATAATTAATAAAATAAGATGGTTTTAACTGCTCACCAGTTACTTCTTTAATAAGTTCATCAGGAAAGAGTGATTTACCTTTACAATGAACATTTGTTCTAAGCCAGCTTACAAGATTCTTTAATTTTCCTTTTTCCAGAAGGCTGTCAATATTATCTATTTCACTATGAAGGGATTTATACAGTTGAGCAGCGTAAAGATTGCCCAGCATATATGACGGAAAATAACCGAACATACCAGCATACCAGTGTATATCCTGTAAAAGCCCTTCTGTATCATTTGATGGAAATAGACCAAGATATTTTTTAAATTTCTCGTTCCATATTTCTGGCAACTCTGACACTTTTATTCTGTTATTTATAAGAGCCTCTTCAATTTCCGTCCTAATAATGATGTGAATATTGTAGGTTAGTTCATCAGCTTCTATTCTAATCAGTGAAGGTTCAACATGGTTGATGGCTTTGTAGAAGCTCGAATGATCTACATCATTGAAGCGTGAGAAATGTTTTTTTAATATATGAAGTAAGTACCTGGAAAAGGCCCAGTTTCGACCAATGTTATTTTCGATCATTCTGGATTGAGATTCATGTATACCATATGAAGCTCCATCATGCAACACCGTCCAGAGATAGTCTTCCGGCAATCCCTGATCGTATAAAGCGTGTCCACCTTCATGTAATGTGCTGTAAACAGTGGGCCCGATATCATCCGCAACGAATTTTGTTAGCACCCTTATATCGTTATGCGATATGTCTATGGTGAATGGATGCACAGTTTCGTCAAGTCGTCCTGCATTAAAATCATAGCCTATTGTTTCAAGCAATTCTTTGCACATAATTTTTAGTGCTTTTCTTTCAAACTTACCCTTCAGCAGATCTCTTGAAGTCTTTACGCTGGAATTTTTTATCTTTTCTATAAAAGGTACAAGATTGGTTTTTAGCGAATTCATAACTTCTTTTAATTTTCTGTAGGTCATTCCCGGTTCATAACGACTTATCAGAGCATCGTAGGGGTTATCCTTATAACCAATTCTTTCAGCCATTTCTCTGGAAAGGTCAATAATCCTGCCCAGTTGTTTCTTTACTTGAATGAAATTTCCTTCTTTTTTTGCCTTTGACCATAATTCCTCAGTTTTCGATGACTCTATGGTTATTTCTTTAAGAAGCTCTGGTGGGAGCGACTTTATGATATCGTACTCGTATTTTGTCATTCTGAATACTTTTTCTTCGTATTCACTTAACTGGTTATTGCTGTTTTCTCGTTCCATCTTTTCGAGCAATTTGTCCATTTCGTTAGAAACAAATTTTCTAAAGGAAAGTTCACTTAAATAACCTATAGCATCAGCTCTATACTCATAAGCAGCTTTCGGCATATATGTTCTTTGATCCCATGCAAGTAACGATACAGCTGAGTTGATCAACGCTCTTTCTTTTCCAATATGTCTGAGTTCTTCTAAAAACTTCATTATTACCACCTCTGAAAATTATATCACCATTAATTTTAAATAAAAAAAGGGAGCCTTTCGGCTCCCCAGTTATGAATTTTTTAACTATCCAATATCTTCCTCTTCTTCGGCCATACCTGCTTCCTCAATCTGAATATTGGAGTACATATCAAGACCAGTTCCAGCTGGTATAAGCTGTCCAACAATTACATTTTCCTTAAGTCCAAGAAGTTTATCCATTTTACCCTCAGTTGATGCTTCTGTTAATACCTGTGGTGTTTGCTGGAATGATGCTGCTGATAACCAGCCTTCACTCTCAAGTGATGCCTTTGTAATTCTTAACAGTCTTCTCTTGAACTTTATGTAATCCTTTGGAGATATCTGTACAATCTTTTCAGGCAATGTGAAGTCCGGATCTATCTCTTCCAGCAGTTTTTGGTATTCTTCTTCTTCTACATCGTATATACTGATTTCTTTTATTTCATATTCTTCAAATTTCTTCATCAATTCTTTATCTATCATTTCACCTTCGATACCAAGTGACACAACTTTTTCATCTTCGTCTTCTCCAAGAACCTTTCTTGCCAATCTTCTTCCAATAACCGTCTTCTTGTTTTCTTCGACTTTTCTGTTGCTTCTGCTTATTTGTTCGTTGAATTTCTTCACCTTCTGAATGTTTATCAGTGTTCCTGGAAGTAATTCTGTGTCTCCTGGATCTGTTATTTCAACCTTGGAGAGCATTTGTTTTATTATCAGCTCAAAGTGTTTGTCATGTATCTCAACACCCTGTTCCGCATAAACCCGTTTTATCTCTCTTAGTAGATACATGGCTGTCTGGTTAATGCCAAGTTTCTGCATGAGCTTTCTGGGCCTTACTGTACCTGTTGTGAGAGATTCTCCTTCAAGTACCTTATCTCCAACGTGAACCTTTGGCTTTATAACAGATGAAAGATTGTATTCTTTTATTTTACCTTCCGGTGTTTCGACAAATAGTTTTCTCCTACCCTTATCATCTGTGTCCATATCCTTGACAAAACCATTAACTTCACTGAACAAGGCTTCGGGATCTTTTAGTTTTTTCCTTGCTTCAAAGAGCTCCTCAGCTCTTGGCAAACCGCGTGTAATATCAGATTCGGTAGCTATGCCACCGGTGTGGAATGTTCGCATTGTCAGCTGTGTTCCTGGTTCACCAATTGATTGCGCTGCAACTATTCCAACAGATTCACCAACATTTACCACATCGTGATTTGAAAGATCCATTCCATAACATGCTGCACATACTCCCTGTTCTGCTTCACAGGTAAGTACGGTTCTAATCTTTATTGAAGGCCTAATTTCGAGTGACTCGTAACCCTCTTTCAACAGTGTTTTTGCAGTTGTCGAACTCAACTTCTCCTGATATTTTACAAGCTGAATGTTATCTTTGTTTCTAAATTCATGACCTACATAAACCTTGTTGACGGCCGGATAAACATTTACCTTGATCTTCTTTATTCCCTTTTCCTTCATCTCATGTAATATGTCACCCGTCAACTGCATACCAGATTCATAGGTCTTTTTCTCTAGAGTAACCTCTTCAGCAAGTTCTGTATAATCTGTGATATGAATCTTTTTGTCAAGTGATAGTTCTTTTTCTCTCATTACAGGAACTTTGCGCTTGAAATTGGCAAGGAATATCTCGTCTCCATCTCTAATCATGGTGTTCCTAGTATAAAGTTTTCCTGTTTTTGGATTCTTGACTGTTTTTCCTGTCATAGGATCTATGATATCCTCCGCTAGAACGCGACCAAATAGGAAATCTTCGAGTTTTTCTATGGTTACATCATCAGCCATTAACTCAATTGACTCTATACCCTCACTTGTCCCACAATCAGGTGTAGTTACCGTAGTACTCTGTGCAACATCAACCAGTCTTCTGGTTAGATAACCTGCAAAGGATGTCCTTAGAGCGGTGTCAGCTGAACCTTTTCTGGCACCATGCGTAGATGTGAAGAACTCGAGTTCCTTTAAACCGTCCCTGAAGTTTGATAATATGGGTACCTCGATAGTTTTACCTGATGGATCAGCCATAAGGCCTCTCATTCCAGAAAGCTGCTTCAACTGGTCAATATTACCTCGAGCTCCAGAATCAACCATCATATAAACAGGGTTGAAAGGATATTCCTTGAATTTGTCATAGGTCTTCAAAGTAAGCTCCTGGGTTGCACCTTCCCAGATCTTAATAATTTCAGTAATTCTGTTATTCTCATTCAAATATCCATCTTTGTACAACTGATCGATCTCGTCGACTTTTTTCTGCGCTTCATTAATAATCTCTTCTTTTTTGGGATACATTATTATATCCCTTATAGAAATAGTGAGTCCACTTACTGTGGCATAATGGAATCCCATTCTCATCATATCGTCAAGTAGATCAGCAGTTCTATCTATTCCATATTCCTGGAAGCAATCATAAATTAGTGTTTTTATGTGTTTCTTTGTAAATTTCTGAGTGTAATTCCTCAATTTTTCGGGTAGTATTGAGTTAAATATTATTCGTCCGATGGTTGTCAATGTCAAGCCATCATTTTCTCCGATTTGAACAAGAATGGGGTCATGAAGCCCAACCATACCTGAATCATATGCCATAAGTGCTTCATCTGTCATTCCAAATTTCCAGCTTATTTTCTCAAGTGCTTTTTTTCTTGCTTTTTTCTTAAATTCGTTTTCATCAATTCTTGATTTCTTTAATTCCTCATAATATTCATTGAGCTCATTTTCCAGCTTCTCATACTCGTAATTCGTCGTTGTAAGGTAATAAACACCGACAATGATATCCTTGCCTGGCATCGAGATCGGTTTTCCGTTAGCAGGTGAAATAACATTGTACCTACTCAACATCAGAAATTTTGCTTCAGCCTGAGCTGCAGTAGATAACGGAACATGGACAGCCATCTGGTCTCCATCGAAATCTGCATTGAAGGGTGCACAAACCAACGGATGTAGTTTTATAGCATTACCTTCAACCAATCTTGGTATAAAAGATTGTATTGATATCCTATGCAAAGTTGGAGCCCTGTTAAGTAGTACAGGATGTCCTTTTATAACATCCTCAAGTACTTCCCAGGCTTCAGGCATTTCGCGTTCAATAACTGTTTTCTTTAATTTTCTTGCAGATTTACTCGATTCGCTACCGAGCAATTTCCCCAAAACAAAAGGTTTGAATAATTCCATTGCCATTCTTTTTGGTATACCACATTCATGTATCTTCAGATCAGGCCCAACAACAATAACAGCTCTTCCTGAATAGTCAACTCTTTTTCCAAGAAGGTTCCTTCTAAATCTTCCTTTTTTACCCTTAACAAGATCTGTAAGTGATTTTAGTGGCCTTCCCGACTTGTCTGTTACAGCTTTCCCTACTCTGCCGTTATAGATTAAGGAGTCCACGGCTTCCTGCAGCATTCTTTTTTCATTTCTTATTATTATTTCAGGAGCACCTATACTTAACAGCTTAGTAAGTCTGTTATTTCTGTTTATTACCCTTCTGTAGAGATCATTCAAATCCGTTGTTGCAAAACGACCACCTTCTATTTGAATCATCGGTCGCAAATCCGGTGGAACAACAGGAATAACATCCATTACAATCCATTCTGGCTTGTTATCCGATTTGATAAAGTCCTTTACAAATTGCAGTCGTCTAAGTAATTTTAGTGCCCTGGCACTGCTTTTTGCCAGACCTTTCAGTTCGTGTTCAATTTCTACTTTTAGTTCTTCGAAATCAAGTCTTTCCAAAAGTTTTTTAATAGCAGCCGCTCCGTAATCACATCGTACTTTTCCAGGATAAAGTTCTCTGTAAGCTTCGTATTCATTCTCTATTACAATATCTCCAACATTTTTCCCAATTTCCTGCGAGACTTCATCATCTATCTCAGTAATTAAAACAATCGGCCGGTCACTTTCGGTTTCCGTTTCAATTTCAAAGCTACCAGGATAATATTTATCAAATAGCCGGTATTCTGCAAGGGACAGCACTTCATCCTCGAATAAGAATCTGTCTGCAAGTGTATCTCCCTTTCTCACTTCATCACCATCGTTGACATAGATAAAGGTACCTTCAAATACAGGGTATTTTTCTGTTACTCCATCTTCAGCCTTAACAATTATCCAGTTAATTTCTCTATCTGTATTGGCCGTGTCGCTCTTAACCTCAACTTTACCATCTATGTCTGAAACAACAGGACTTTTGGGATTTCTTACTTTAACCCCCTGTTCAACCTCAAATTCTCGTTTCTTTGAATATATTTCATATTCTGTTTGATACAGGGTTTGACCGGGTATAAAATCTGTATCCTTTGGATCTGTAACCACATATCTTCCTTCGATAACTCTTCTTGAACCGTAGTAAATTACATTTTCAAGATCCTTTGAAGAAACGTTGAGAATCGAAGCAAGAATGCTTGGTGCACTCTTCAAATACCACACATGAACGACGGGAGCAGCCAGATCAATGTGACCCATCTTTCTTCTTCGTGCATCCTTTGATTCAACTTTTACATTACAACGTTCACAAACAGTTCCTTCATATTTTTTACCTTTATATTTTCCACAGGCACATTCGTAGTCCTTAGTAGGTCCAAATATCTTTTCACAAAACAAACCATCTTTTTCTGGTTTGAATGTTCTGTAGTTAATAGTTTCTGGCTTTTTTACTTCACCATTCGACCAGGATCGTACTCTTTCAGATGAAGCAATTCCTATACCTACAGAGTTGATTTTTCTATTGTACGAATTTACAGCCATTCTATTCCCTCCTTGAGGGATGATTCCCCATTATAATTTGTCAACCTCAAGCTCATTACCATCTGAATCATATACCTTAACATCCAGCGCTAAACCCTGAAGTTCCTTGATTAAGACCTTAAAACTTTCAGGAATTCCGGGCTTTGGTAATCTTATATTTTTAAGGATAGATTTATACACTTCATTTCTTCCTGCAATATCGTCTGACTTTATAGTAAGCATTTCGTTCAACGTATGTGCTGCACCATGCGCTTCCAGTGCCCAAACTTCCATTTCTCCAAATCTTTGTCCACCAAAATGAGCTTTACCACCAAGGGGCTGCTGGTGGATTAATGAATAAGGTCCGGTTGAACGCGAATGAATCTTATCCTTTGCAATATGTACGAGCTTTAGCATGTACATTGTTCCAACAACAATTGGATAATCAAAGGGCTCACCGGTTCTGCCATCTTTCAACAGAACCTTTCCCGTTTTGTTCTTTTCATCATCTCCTGCATTAAGACGCTTTTCCTTTCGAACATCATAGAGTTCTTCCATTATTTCCATTTCTTTCGCGCCATCAAAGATTGGTGTCGCAAAGTATCGGTCTGTAAGAGAACCAAGCCATCCCAGATGTGTTTCAAGTACCTGTCCGACATTCATTCTTGATGGAACTCCAAGTGGTGAAAGCACCACCTGAATTGGTGTGCCGTCAGGAAGGAAAGGCATATTTTCTTTAGGAATGATATTAGATACGACACCTTTGTTACCGTGTCTTCCAGCCAGTTTGTCTCCAATGTCAAGGGGTTTTCTGCAAGCAACAAAAACCTTTACCAGTTTGTTTACACCTGAACCTAACTCGGAAACCTGTTCTTTATCAAAATACTTAACATCGATTACTCTTCCCTCTACTCCATGGGGAAGCTTCAATGAACTGTCTTTGACATCTCTACCACGGTCACCAAATACAGATCTGATAATTTTTTCTTCTGCTGTCGCATCAGATTCTCCTTTTGGAGTAACCTTTCCCACAAGGATATCTCCTGACGTAACATAAGCTCCTACTCTCACAACACCGTTTTCATCAAGATTCTTAAGTAGACTTTTTGAAACATTTGGAATGTCCGCCGTTATTTCTTCCGGGCCAAGTTGAGTGTCTCTTGCTACCGTTTCATACATTTCTATATGTATAGTGGTAAATGTATCATTTTCAAGCAGTTCATCACTCACCAGTATTGCGTCTTCAAAATTGTATCCTTCCCAGGGCATAAATGCCACTATAACATTTTTACCGAGAGCAAGCTCTCCCATATCTGTAGATGGTCCATCAGCTATGGGTTCTCCTTTTTTAACCTCTTCACCGACAGACACAATTGGGCGCTGGTTTACAGCTGTATCTTGATTAGTTCTAACAAATTTTCTTAAATTATACTCATCAATTTCAGTTTTTTTGCTCTTCTTATCTTTTTTTTCTTTTCTTTCAATTACTATTTTTCTTCCATCAACATATTTCACAATACCACCATTTTTTGCCAGTACAACAAAACCTGAATCCCTTGCCGCAACAGCCTCTACACCAGTTCCTACAATAGGCGCTTCCGGTTTTACAACGGGTACCGCCTGACGTTGCATGTTAGACCCCATTAATGCACGATTGGCGTCATCATGTTCAAGAAATGGGATAAGAGAAGTCGATATGCTTACTATCTGTTTAGGTGAAACTGCCATGAATTCAACTTCTTCCCTGTCAACAAATTTAATTACACCTTCGAATCTTACCTCTACGGAATCCTGAGCTATCCTATTATCTTCAATTTCTATTGTCGACTGTGCTATGTTGTAATGTTCTTCTTCATCAGCAGAGAGATATACAATCTCATCTGTTAACTTACCTTTTTTGACTTTTCTGTAGGGCGTCATTAAGAATCCATACTTATCAATAGTTGCGTACGTTGAAAGAGATGTCATTAGCCCTATGTTGGCACCTTCAGGTGTTTCGATAGGACACATTCTCCCAAAATGAGAATGGTGAACATCTCGCACTTCGAACCTTGCGTGTTCTCGCTTTAATCCACCAGGGCCTATTGCTGATAATCGACGTTTGTTTGTCAACTCAGCAAGAGGATTAACCTGATCCATGAATTGTGATAATTGACTTGTTGCAAAGAATTGATGCAAAGTTGTCATCAATGTTCTTACATTAACCAGGTTTTGTATGGAAATTTTGTCAAAAGATGTATATATCGTTAATTTTTCTTCTAGAAGTCTGTGAATTTTCATGAAAGCTTTTTCAAATTCTGTCTGCATTAGTTCTCCAACTGTTCTAACGCGTTTGTTACCCAGGTGATCCTTGGTATCAAGCAACTCCTGACTGGATTCTACTGCAACTAGATGTCTCGCAGCAAGAACAACATCCATGGGAGTGAGTACCATAGATTCTTCACCGTATTCGAGGTCTTCAGGGACATCTTTTTTACCTTCAACTTTTTTCAGATAATCGTGATAAACCCTTTTCAATCTGCTGTTTATCTTAAATCTTCCAACCTCAGAAAAATCAAATCTATCAGGGTTGAAATACAGATTATAGAAATAATTCTTAGCTGCATTAACTCTGGGAATTTCACCGGGTTTAAGTTTTCTGAACATTTCAATGTAGGCATTTTCACTGCTTAGATCTTTTCCATATGTTTTTTTCAGTGCAGTGAGTGTTTTCATCGCCAGCGGTGATGGCACCTTTATCGATTCAACATCTGACTCAGCAATATTCTTGATAAGGTTTTCAGTCAACACAGAACCTTTTTCGGCGATTTTTGATCCCTTTACAATAACGTCTCGCAGCAAAATGCTTCCTTTATGGCTGGATAAAGTGTATTCGTCATTTGCTTCCGCATTTGTAACAAAAAGATTTAATAACTCATTTTCGTCTTCATAACCAAGTGCCTTTAACAAAAGAAATAAATTCATTTTTCTTCGTCGGTCAATCCTTACCTGCATTATTTGCTTTATTGGGTTCAACAGTACTTCGAGCCACGCACCTTTAACGGGTAAGAAATGGGCAACAAAAATTGGTTCTGATGTTGTCTTTGATTTTGTTGGCTCATCCACAAAATAAACACCAGGTGACCTAACCAACTGATTGACCACCACACGTTCTGCACCATTAATAACGAATGAAGCATCTTCTGTCATGTAAGGCAAATAACCAAAGAAAGCTTCTTCGTCTTTGATCTCGCCAGTAGAAAGATCTGTTATTCTGACTGTAACATACAGGGGAACAGAATAAGTTAGCCCTTTATCTCTGCATTCCTGAATGTCGTATCTGGCTTCTCCAACTCTTGTTTTAACAAACTCAAGAGAAAAGCCTTTGTCACTCTTTCGTACATCGCTTCTCTGCATCTGAGATTTAATGGGTGAATATTTTTTAAGTACGTCCAATAATCCTTTTTCAATAAACCACTGGAAAGAATTTGTCTGTATCTCAATCAAATTTGGGAAGTCTATTGGTTCAGAAACCTTACCGAAGACCCAGCGCTCACGCCTGGCAAACTTCTCTTTTCTCATGAAATCACCTCTTCGTCTACTTGAGTACAACAAACCTACATCAGTAAGTTACCTGATGTAGGTGATTACTCAAAAACATTATAAACACTTTTTGTGAAACGTGTGTTAAGTAATTACTTCAACTCTACTTCAGCGCCTGCTTCTTCAAGCTGTTTCTTGATGTCTTCCGCTTCTTCTTTAGAAGCTCCTTCTTTTACTACACCTTCAGGAGTGCCAGCTTTTTCTACAAGTTCCTTTGCTTCTTTAAGACCTAATCCTGTAAGGCTTCTAACTACTTTGATCACAGCTATTTTTTTCTGGCCAAATGATTTGAGAGCAACATCAAATTCCGTTTTTTCTTCCTCTTCTTCTTCAGCATCGCCTGCAGCACCAGGTGCTGCTGCCATAGCTACGGGTGCACTTGCACTGATATCAAATTCGTCTTCCAAAGCCTTAACAAGCTCTGCCAGCTCAGAAACCTTCATGTCTTTAATTGCTTGAATTAGTTCTTCCTTAGTCATTTCATACACCTCCGAATTATTACTTCTGTCCTTCTTGTTTTTCTTTTATAGCGTTAATCGCATAAAGTAATTTTGTCAAAATTCCATTGAGACTGTAAACCAACCCACGTATTGGTGAAGCGACTCCGCCTACAACCATCGCAATGAGCTCTTCCTTTGAAGGCAGTTTGGCCAGTTCGCTAATTTTCTCCGCTGGATTGTATATACCTTCCAGATAGCATCCTCTTAGTACTGGAAGCTTATTCTTTTTAGCAAAATCAGACACAATTTTAATGGCTTCAATAGGACCATCTTCTTTTACTGTTAGAATTGCCGTTGTACCCGATACTTCATTATTCCATTCATCTTCTGAAAATCCCGATTTTCTCAGAGCCAAACGCACCAGAGTGTTTTTTGAAATAGTGTATGCAGCATTCTCTTTGTATCTTTCATAAAGTTGATCTCTTAGTTCTGTTATTTCTTCAACTGATAATCCTCTGTAATCTGAGAACAATATCAGTGATGAGTTTGAAAATGTTTCAGATAAATTTTCAACAAACTGTTCTTTTTGTTTTCTTGTAAACATTGTTTACTGGCACCTCCTCTGTAAAAAAGCGGCCAACAAGGCCGCAGAAATAACTGATTTATTTCGGCGTACCTCGACAGGCGATTGATCATTAAAGGCAGTTTGCCTACCTGCTGTCTAAGGTACTATTTACTTTTATTTTCTATACTACACTACTGTTGTTATAAGTTCGTTATGGTTAATCTTCACCGATGGACTCATCGTTGGTGCCAACGTAGCTTTAATAATAAATCTGCCTTTAGCAGACGATGGTCTCATTTTTATAATCTGCCTTAGTGCTGATTTGACGTTCTCTACAAGCTTCTCGTTATCAAAAGATTTTTTACCAACAGGCAGATGAAGATTGGCAGTTTTGTCATTTTTAATTTCAACTCTACCTGCCTTAAAGGCTTTAACTGTATCTTCAATCTCTGTTGTTACTGTTCCGGACTTCGGTGAAGGCATTAATCCTCTAGGTCCCAAAATCCTACCTAACTTTCCAATTTCTCTCATCATATCAGGCGTTGCAATTGCAATATCAAAGTCAGTCCATCCCTTTTGTACCTTTTCAATTAGTTCACCTGAACCAACAAAATCTGCTCCTGCTTCTTTTGCCGTTTCTACATCTTCACCTCTTGCGAAAACTAAAACACTGACTGTTTTCCCGGTTCCGTTAGGTAAGCCTATTGTTCCTCTAACCTGCTGATCAGATTTTGAAGGCTGTATTCCCAATTTTATATGCAGTTCTATGGTTTCATCAAATCCTGCACCAGGCATAGATTTTATCGTTTCAACAGCTTCATCCAGTGAATATAATTTTGCTCTGTCTGTCAGTTTTCTAGCTTCCATATATCGTTTAGACCTTTTCATGCTGGCCCCTCCTTACGCTACTACTTCGATGCCCATATTTTTTGCCGTACCTTCAATTATCTTCATGGCACTTTCCATAGTTCTGGCATTTAAATCAGGCATCTTCATTTCAGCGATTTCCTTCACCTGATCTTTGGTGATTTTTCCAACCTTGATTGCATTTGGTTCACCCGAGCCTTTCTCAATTCCAGCAGCTTTTAGAATCAAGAAGCTTGCCGGCGGTGTCTTAAGTATATAGGTGAAGGATCTGTCAGCATAAACAGTAAGTACCACAGGAAAAACCAATCCTGGTTTGTCTTTTGTTTTAGCGTTGAATTTCTTACAAAATTCCATGATATTTACTCCATGCTGACCCAGTGCAGGGCCAACTGGTGGTGCTGGACTCGCTTTTCCAGCTTCAAGTTGCAGTTTGATTTCTGCTATTATTTTCTTTGCCATTACAATACCTCCTTGTGGTCAAACGGAAATTAATTCCTCCCACGATTTTGCTATAAGATTTTTTCTACTTCAGATAACTTCAGTACAACTGGTGTTTCTCTTCCAAAAATACTTACTACGACTTTTATCTCCTGTCGTTCAGGATCGATTTCTGTCACCCTTCCAACAAAGTCCTCAAAAGGCCCGGAATTGATCCTAACCATTTCACCTAACTCAAAGTCAACTTCAACAGTAACGGCTTTCTTTTCTTTTCTTTCATATTCCTCAATTCCAACCAGTCTTAGTAACGCTCTTACCTCTTTATTCTTCAACTGTACTGGCTGTCCGCCAACGGACACAAAATTAACCACATTCGGCGTGCTTCTGACAAGGTTAAATGTGTCTTCATTCATAATCATTTCTATAAACATATATCCGGGATATATTCTTTTTCTGCTTATTTTGAATATCTTGATCTCTTTTCTACTTGATAATTCTGCTATTTCAACTCTTCCTTCAATTTTTGCATATGTTATTTGTGGTTCAGAAATCTGTTGACCGCGGGTAATTCTTGCATTTTTTCTTATGGCTTTTGTATCATAGCTTTTTGGATAAACCATATAAACATCTTCATCACCGTTTTCTTTTTCCGTCACAATTCGCTTCATCTTAACGGTATATACTATTCTTCCGTCAAGTTCACAAAAATAATCTCCACTGTTTGCCAGGGGCATTCCCTGTCTTATACGGGAACCTGGTTTAATGCCACTTTCAATCTTAGCGCTTTCAGGAACATAGTAGGTTTTAGTATATTTTCTATCTACCGTTTCCACAAGAATGACCCGATAATTCTTGATCTCTTTAATGATCGCATCGTTCTTTGCGTTTACAGCAGGTTCTTCTGCAATCGGATCTCCCTTCTGGACATCCTGATTAGATTTCACGAGTAATTTCGCATCCTGAAGGAATACCAATTTCTGAGCGGGAGAACTTCTATCAAGTTTCACCTCTTCAGGAACAAGAATTCTACCAAACAAATGTGAAAATCCGAAAGACTCTATCTTGGCTTCAAGAGCTTCTTTTATTGAGTTTTCTAAACCTGAATATGTTTGAATAATGTACCAGCTTTTTTTCACTAATAATCACCTATAGTGTACTTTATGCTCCAATAATTCGTTTCAACAATTCTGTAATTACATTTGTGTACAGTAAATCCATTAAAGCCAGAAAACCTCCAGCAACAATCAGAACAACAATTACAGCTCCTGTCGAAGAAACTAACTGTTTCCTATTCGGCCAGCTAACTTTCCTAGCTTCACTCCTTACTTCTGAAAAGAATCTCCAAAAACCTTTCTTTGCCATAAAAATCCTCCTGACAACAAAATACAGTTGTTATTTAGATTCTTTGTGTAGCGTATGCTTTTTGCATCTGGGACAATATTTCTTTGAATCTAATTTGTAGTCTTTTCTTTTGTTTTTTAAACGGTAGTAATTTCTGACGCCACACTCGGTACATTTCAGTGTAACGACTACCTTATTACTTCTTGTTTTTTTGGCCATATTGTCACCTCATTTATATATACATCATAATTAATGGTGGTAAGGGGTGGGTTTGAACCACCGTAGGCTTTCTGCCAGCGGATTTACAGTCCGCCCCCTTTGACCACTCGGGCACCTTACCACCGGTAATCGTTAGTGGAGCCAACGAAGGGACTCGAACCCCCAACCTGCTGATTACAAATCAGCCGCTCTTCCGTTGAGCTACGTTGGCCCAACAATCGATACTTATTATAACCGCTTATTTATAGGCTGTCAAGAGATAAAATACATGAAAAACAGCTTAAAATTAGATTCCGAATTCATTCAGCACTTTTGATATAATCAGCTATTAATTTTACCACTTTAAAAGATAACTCATCCTTGGGAAGTCGTGGAAGTTTTTCTTTTGTACCATCTTTCGTTATCATAAGCACCTCGTTGTAATCTGAATCAAACCCTATACCTTCTTTAGAAATATCGTTTGCGAAGACTATATCCAGTTTTTTATGGTTTAATTTGTGAGCGGCCCTGTTTTCGATTTCTTCATCTTCAGCACAGAAACCAACCAAAATACTGTCCTTTTTTCTCTTTATTGTACTAATAATGTCTCTCGTTCGTTCCATTTCGATTAACAGTGTTTCTTCTGATTTCTTTATTTTATATGATAATGGATTTTTGGGAGAATAGTCAGAAATCGCCGCTGTCATTACAATAATATCTGCATTCTTAGCATATTTATCCACAGCTTCTCCCATTTCGAACGTGGTTTCCACTTTTGTTGTTTCCACTCCGGCAGGAGGTTTTACGCTAACAGGTCCTGAAACCAGATTTACTCTGGAACCAGCATATCTGAATGCTTTTGCCAATGCATAACCCATTTTGCCCGATGAACGATTGCTGACATAACGTACACTGTCAACTTTTTCACGAGTTGGTCCTGCAGTCACCAGAGCGTTATAATTTTCCAGAATCTTCTCATATAGCATATATTCAATATTCTGAAATATCACATCATTTTCAGGATATCTTCCAGGACCTATATCACCACAAGCAAGATGTCCAAAACCTGGTTCAAGTATCTCCCACCCTTTTTTCTGAAGAGATTTGAGATTTTCTTGCGTGGTTCTGTTCTCATACATTCTTATGTTCATGGTTGGAACGAGCATTTTTTTACCTTGAAAGGCAAGACATGTTGTAAGAAGAAGATTATCTGCAATTCCATGATTTATCTTAGCTATTGAATTAGCTGTTGCCGGTGCGACAACGAGTAATTCAGCCCAGTTAGATAGATCAGTATGAGGTATCCAGCCATTGTTGATATCAAACATGTCAGTATATACAGAGCAGTTGCCAACAGAAGAAAAAACAATTTCAGACACCATTTTCTTGGCGTTGGGTGTTAATACTACTTTGATTTCAGCGGCCGACTTTCTCAGTGAACTGATCAATCCTACAGTCTTGTATAGGGCAATTCCGCTGCTTACACAAATAAGTATTTTCCTGTTTTTCAGGATTGATGACATCTTAGTCTACCTTAGGCAACAATATCCTCAACATCTCTTCGTTTCTTATTCTTATCACGCCTTCCTCAAGTTCTTTCAACGCAATACTGACATGATCTCCAAGATCTCTTACCATAGTCTGATCAACTTTGGGCCTTCCAAAGTCTTCCAGTTCTTCTGCTCTCCTTGATGCTGCTATGGGTATCGCATACTTGTGTTTTATTTTTTTAAGCAGCTTATCGTAATTAATTACCATAATAACCACTCCTCACTTCTCTTTTATACTCTTTTTTTCTATTCCCAATCTGTCTTTCACTCTGTCTGTTTTTAGTTGCTCTGCAATTATTATCGATTCTATACTTTTCGAAGCTTGTTGTATACTCTTATTTACAACAACATAGTGAAAATCCGAAAGGTGTGATAGTTCCCACTTTGCATCACTTAATCGTCTTGATATATCTTCATTTTTTTCGGTTCCTCTTTTTATCAATCTTTCCTTTAAAGCTACAAATGAAGGTGGTGAAATGAAAATTGATACTATATCATCAATCTTCTTCAGTACATTCAGTGCTCCTTTAACATCAATATCAAGGATAACACTTATTCCATTTTCAAGCTTTCTTTTAACAAAACTCAAAGATGTACCGTACATATATCCATGAACCTCTGCCCATTCAAGCAGTTCTCCAGCTTTAACAAGCTTTTTGAACTTTTCATCAGAAACAAAGTAGTAGTCTGCACCTTCCTTTTCGCCTTTTCTTTTGGGTCTGGTCGTATATGATACAGAAAACGTAAAACCATCAAATTTCTCCAGTACCTTTTTTATTATTGATGTTTTACCCACACCTGATGGTCCGGTTATTATAAAAGGGATTCCATTCATTTAGCAACGTTTCTCCCGGCTTCTCGGATTTCTTCGATCAATTTTTCTATATCTGTGAAAGTCTGCATGAACCTTGAAGCTATTGTTTCAGGCTGAATGGCGCTGAGTATTATATGATTACTATCCGTTATAACAATAGCCCTGGTCTTTCTTCCATATGTGGCATCAATAAGTTTACCCTCTTCTTTAGCCACTTCTTTTAATCTTTTCAGAGGAGCAGATTCAGGATTAACTATAGCAATTACCCTGTCACCAATGATTACATTTCCAAAGCCTACGTTGATCAAGCCATACAATTCAGGACACCTCCTATTCCACGTTTTGTACCTGTTCTCTTAGTTTGTTAACAAGTGTTCTTCCCTCTACACTCAGTGAAGATATTTCCATTTTCTTCGATTTCGCTGCGATGGTAGATAATTCTCTATGCATCTCCTGACATAAGAAATCAAGTCTTAGCCCAACTTCATTTCCATCATCCAGTATTTCCGAAAACGAATCTATGTGTGATTTCAATCTTACAATCTCTTCACTAATGTCAGCCTTTTCAGCTAGCAGGGCAACTTCCTGTTCAAGTCTTTCTGTATCAAGCTCATGTTTTACAAGTTCTGATATCCTTTGTGAGATTAAATTCCGATAGTAATCCACAAAATCACCGGAAGCTTTTTTCAGCTCATCTGCAACTGTATCGAGTTTCTCAAGGTAACCTTTCATAACCTTATATAATTTCTGCCCTTCATTTTTCCTGTCCTCATTTAGATTGTCTATGGCTTTCTGTAGTGCTTCTTCCAGAGAGTCCCATATCTTCTCATTTAGTTCACTGGAAACCTGATACTTCATTATGTCCTTCATTCCCGACATTACTCCAAGAGTTACTCTATCAGGAATCTTAAATTCATCAGCTATTGTCTTTAAAGCATTGTAATAAGCTCCTGCTAATCCTAAATCAACCTGTATGAGATCGGTTTTCTTCAGAAAAACAACATCTATGAAGACTTTTATTGAGCCACGCTTCAATCTCTCTCTTAAATATCTTGAAGTCTTGACCTCTATTTCAGAAAAACCTCCGGGTACATTTGCATCAATCTTTAGATATTTCGAATTCACGCTTTTTATTTCAATAGAGCAATGTATATCGTTTTTTTCGTTTTCGGCCTTTGCAAACCCTGTCATGCTTGTAAGCATATCATTCACCTCAGAAAACCCATTATGGTTGATTATATTCAATTATAACCAATAAAAGCTAAAAATTCAAAAAAGAAACGACATTTCTCAGTATTTCTATAAATTCATCAGTTTCTTCATCCGTTGTATATCTTGACATGCTTATCCGAAAAGACCCTGAAATCGCTTCATCGTCAATATTCATAGCTTTAAGAACATAATCACCTTCACCACCCAGTGTTGAACACGCGGATGAGATACCAACATATACACCTTGTTCTGATAATGCATTTACAATAACTTCTCCCTTAATTCCGGTGAATGATACGTTAATCGTATTGACAACTGTTTTTTTCGGTGAGCCATTCACCGTTCCACCCAGTGATTCAATCTCTTTGATTATTCTCATCTTATAATCGTTAACTCTTTGATTAACATCATTAAGTGATTCAAATGATTTTTGCAGAGCCAGGGCAATTCCTGCAATTCCAGGTACGTTTTGGGTGCCTGACCTCATGCCACGTTCCTGACCACCACCTGTAACCACTGGTCTAATGGGAACGCCTTTTTTAGCATACAGCAATCCAACTCCTTTAGGGCCATGGAACTTGTGCCCACTAAATGACGCGAAATCACAGCTTGCCCTCTCGATGTTAAAACCCAGCTTGCCTATAGTTTGAACAGCGTCTATGTGAAAAAGAATCTCTTTGTTTTCTAAATATTTGCCAATTTCTTCATAGGGTTGAATTGCTCCAGTTATGTTGTTTACAGCCATCAATGAAACAAGGAATGTATCTTCGTCGATCTCTTCAATTAATTTTTCGGAACTTACCACACCATAATTGTCAGGTTTTACTGTTACTATTTCTATATTATAAAGATTCTTCAAATCCTTCAGGGTATCAAGAACGGCCTTATGTTCTATGCCTGTTGTTACCACTTTATTTTTTCCTTTTCTGTGAAGTACAGAAGACCTCAGTACCCAATTTATTGATTCTGTTGCGCTGGAGGTAAAATAAATTTCTTCCGGTTTTGTTTTTAAAAGCTCAGCTATTTTCTTTCTTGCATCCTCCATAGCATTTTCCGCTTTAACTCCCATATGATGAACAGCATTGGGATTCCCGTATTCTTCACTGTGAAAAATGTTCATTCTTTCTAAAACATCACTATCAACCTTCGTAGTGGCATTGTTATCAAGATATATCATTGATCAACGCCTCCAATGAGGTCATAAAATTCGTCTTCCTCAATGATCTTTACTCCCAATTTCTTTGCTCTGTCATATTTCGATCCAGGATCTTCGCCCTTAACCAACAAATCAGTATTTTTTGAAACCGACGATGTTACATCAACACCCATTGCGGTTAATAACTCCGTAGCTTCCTTTCTGGAAAGCTTTTCAAGTTTTCCTGTTAGTACAACTGTCATTCCTTTCAATTTTGTTTCTACTTTTTCAACTTCTTCTGTTGTGTTAACCTCTTCTTCGAACACTCGAATCTCTTTTTTTATGTGATCTTTGCTGAAAAATTCGCTTATCTTCTTTGCAAGATCAGAACCAACTCCAGGGATCTCTTCCAGATCATTCCTGGTTGCTTTTTTCAAGTTTTCCAGCGACTTAAAATGTCTCGCAAGATCCATGGCAAGTTTGCTCCCTACGCCTGGAATACCAAGTCCTACCAACAATTTATGGAGAGGATTCTTCCTGCTTTTATCGATTTCTTTGAAAAAGTTTTCGACTGTTTTTTCACCTATGCTTTCACCCAATTTTCTTAAATCTTCCTGTGTCATTTTATAAAGATCCGATGGTTTGTCAATGATGTCTTCATTAACGAGCCTTTCAACCAATTTCTCTCCAACCCCACTGATATCCATCGCATCTCTCGAAACAAAATGCCGTATCCGCTTCTCTACCTTTGCAGGACACACGGGATTCATGCACTTAAATGCGACTTCATCTTCTTTTTCCTTGCCAACATCGTCTCCACAAACCGGACACTTTTCGGGAGGTTCGATTTTCTTTTCCGAACCATCACGTTCTTCTGTTATAGATTTAATAACCTGTGGAATTATTTCGCCTGCCTTCTCCACAAGAACTATGTCACCTTCCCTTATGTCCCTCTCTTCAACATAATCAAAGTTATGAAGGGTTGCTCTTCTAACCATGGTTCCAGATAGTTGTACTGGATCAAGCTCAGCAACTGGCGTTATGGTTCCTGTACGACCTACCTGGAAATTTACTTTCTTGAGTTTGGTTGTTGACTGTTCTGCGGGAAACTTATATGCAATAGCCCAGCGAGGATTTTTGGCTGTGTATCCCAGTTTATCTTGATATGCTATTCTATTAACCTTTATTACAACTCCATCGACATCGTAATTCAAATCATTCTTTTTACTTTGCCAGTTGTCAGCATATTCAATAATTCCATCAACATTCCTGACTTTTTCGGCATTTGGCTCTGTCTTAAATCCCAGCTCCTCAAGAAATCCAAGCACATCTTCCTGGGTTTCAAGATCGTATTCCAGCGGTAGAACTATCTGATAAAAAAACGCATCGAGGTTTCTTTTGGCAACTTCTCTTGGATCAAGCTGCCTTAGCGTACCTGAAGCAGCATTTCTTGGATTTGCAAATGGATTGGACCCATTTTTCTGTCGTTCATCATTTATTTTATTGAATTCATCCCTTGGGAGGTAAACTTCTCCACGAACTCCAATTGATAAATCTTTGAAAAGTTTTAGAGGTATGGTTTTTATGGTCTTGATGTTCTCGGTTACATCCTCTCCCACATAACCGTCTCCCCTTGTTGCACCTGTTGCAAGACTTCCGTTTTCATAGGTTAAAGAAATGGATAAACCATCGATTTTCAGTTCGCACACATACTCTATATCAGTCATTCCAAGATTCTTTTTTACTCTTTTATCGAACGCTTGAACCTCTTTTTCAGAATATGTATTGTCCAGACTGTACAGTCGATTTCTGTGTCTTACCTCTTCAAATCCTTCCTGTGGTTTATTTCCCACCCTCTGGGTAGGTGAATCTCGGGTAACAATTTCGGGGTATTTTTCTTCATAAGATTCCAGTTCATCCATCAAGCTATCGTATTCCCTGTCAGTAATAACCGGGTCATTTTTTACATAATATCTGTAATTGTGATATCTGATTTTTTCTCTCAGTTCCTCAACCTTTTTCATTACATCTTCAGGAACACTTGCCATATTAATCTTCCCCCTTCAACATAACAACCACTGCCACTGCATAATCATGTTCATGCGAGATACTTACACTAATTTCTGAAACATCAACCACTTTCTTTAAGGTATCATCGGGTATAGGACAACCAGCTTCATCATTAATAAACTGAATACTTTTGAAATCCAGTTCCTTCAAATTCAAGGCCTTTACAAATGCTTCTTTCGCAGCAAATCTACCTGCAGCAAATTCTCTCTTCCTTGACTCATTCAAAAAGCTGTTGTAAATACTGGCTTCTTTATCACCAAGAATTCTTTCAGCCAGTTCGTTTGTTATTCTGTCTACTTTAACAATATCGATCCCGCATGATAATCTATTCATCACTAAACCTCAATAACAGTTACTCCATGCCCGCCTTCTCTGGGTGTTCCTATTCTAAAACTCTTTATCTTTTTTTGGTTTCTTACATAATCCCACACCGCTGATGCAAGTCTTCCAGTACCCTTTCCATGTATTATATAGCCTTTTTTATGATTTCCAGTTTTTAGTCCCTTTATGAAATCATCCAGAAGGAAAGGAACATCGTCAACTACACTTCCTCTTATATCAATCTCATTGGTTGTTGAAGTTTTTGAAGTGTTTATGTAACTATCTTCACTTGATATTTCTTTATTTTCGTTTTTGCCAGAAAGCTTTATCAGATTTTCCGGAGCAAGTTTTACAGTAATCTTGCCCGCTTTTATTACAAAATTGTCGCCTTCCATTGACATTACCTCACCTGTCAATCCTGTATCTCTGTCTTTGACAGTATCACCTACATCTATTTTTTCATTGCTGGTATCTTCTATCTCTGGTTTCACAGGTACTTCCTTTACCTTCTTTTTTACTTCCTGCAAGAGTTTTACAGCTTTAATCTTGTCTTCTTCCTTTTCAGAACGAGAAAGATTGATGGCATTTTCTACTTCCTTCAATAACCCATCTACACGTTCTTCAAGATCGGATAATTCTTCGCTAACTTCTTTATAGCGTTTGTTCTTGAGCGCATCAAGCTTTTCTTCAAATTTATTTTTAAGCGAGGACAGTTCCTTTTTTTCACCCTCTGCATCTCTTTTTATCTGTTCTACCCTTGACTTCTCTTCATAGAGTTTTCCTATGGCCGCCTCAAAATCCATGGCTTCAGTCGCAAGATATTTTTCAGCTTTTTCCAGTATTTCTTCTGGCAGGCCCAATCTCTTCGATATTTTAATAGCATTAGAACTTCCAGGAACGCCCATTATCAAATGATATGTAGGTTTTAATGTTCTCACATCGAATTCTACGCTTGCATTCATGATGTCTTCTCTTTCAATTGCGTGAAGCTTTATTGGAGAAAGATGGGTGGTTACCACAGACTTGGCTCCTATATCTATCAGACTGTCTATAATGGCCATGGACAATCCCGAACCTTCTATAGGATCCGTTCCTGCTCCCAATTCATCGAGCAGCACAAGAGAATGTTCATCTGCTTCTCTGACAATACGCACAATTCTACCCATATGTGATGAAAAAGTACTCAAACTCTGCTCTATTGATTGTTCATCCCCAATATCCGCAAACAATTTATTAAACTTCCTTATTTTTGAGTCACTTCTTGCCAGCACAGGAAGTCCTGAAAGTGATAGCAAGACAGCAAGCCCTACCGTTTTCAACGCAACAGTTTTTCCACCGGTATTAGGGCCGGTAATAACCACCGAGTTGATATTCTCCGGTAGTTCAAAATTTATTGGTACTACATCATCTTCATTAATAAGTGGATGCCGGGCTTCCCTTAAAGAAAGTGTTGTCTTTTCTTCTGGAAAAATAAACGATGCATTCTTCTTCATAGAATATCGTGCGCTAGCGTACATGAAGTCAATTTCGGAGAACAGTTCAATATTTTGTTCAATCCCCTGAAGATTCTCTTTAAAGAATTCTGTCAGTTCTCTGAGTATTCTGTTTACTTCTTCTTTTTCTTGCGAGCTCAGCAACCTGAGTTCATTGTTGATGGATACCAGTTCCTTTGGTTCGAAATAAACAGTCATACCTGTTGATGAAGCACCATGCAAAATCCCTTCATACATATTCTTCTTGGATGATTGGAGGGGAATAACATATCTTCCCTCACGAGTCAGGACAAGGTTCTCAGACAAACCCTCTTTATATTTTGACAGTATATTGTCCATCTTCTGTCTCAATGAGCGGGTAAGCTTTTTAAGGTCACCACGTATTTTTTTCAACTCCGGACTGGCTTTATCAAGAACCTCTCCTTCTTCTCCTATGCATCTGTCAATCTTTTTTACAAGGGATTTCATTTCGTAAAAACCCTCTGCTATTTCCCAGATTGAAGGGTACTCCTCTGATACCTTGTTTAGAAATTCCTTAAGACTGGATAGAGAATCAAGGGTTCTTGAGATCTTCTTCAATTCCTTGCCCTCAAGCACGTAGGATCGTTCAATTTTTTCTATAAATCCTGTAATATCATGAATACCACCTAGTGGGATGTCCCCATAAGCGTACAGCAAATCTCTCATCTGTCTTGATCGTTCCAATCTATTTTCAGGCTTTTCTAATGGTCTTGATTCTCGAATTAAACGCTTTCCATAGTCAGTAGAAGTAAATGAAGCAATTCTATCGAGGATTTTTCTGAATTCAAGAAGCCTCAGTGTGTCACCATGGATGTTCAAGTACATCTGAATAATTCACCTTTCTAACCACTGTTGGCATAATTTTTTCGCGATTCTTCTTATCATAACGATAGATCATGAAATAAGTGATACCCAGTCCGGCAAATGACATTATAAGAGAATAATTATCGGGTGCCCCTGCATAATGCATAATAACCAGTATACCTATAAACACAGCTAAAGGTAATCCATAAAGAAGCATGGCTACCTTTGTTGCTGAAAAATTCTTTACCTCTATCTCTACCAGATCTCCCGGTTTCAATTCAATGTCGCCTTTTCTCGCTTTTATTCTTATCTCTCTTGAGCCGCTTGCTGAGCTACAGGTCTCTTTAACCGGGCAAGCTTTACATGCCTCAGATCTGATTTTCGTAAGTATCGCTATATCATCTTTTACACTGACCACCGTCGCTGTTTCTCGCATAAAATCACCCTAAAATGTGTATCCCAGTTCAATATTTACTTCCCAGGAAGAAGCAACCTTTCCATTAAAAAAGTTGCCAATCTCTATACCGGTCCCCAGGCTCACATAAACCGCCTGTAACCTTAAATACAGTTCTGGAAATAAGCCAAGATACCAGCCAAATTGTTCAAATCCAGCTGCCATTAACCCGGTTCTATTTCCAACTTTATAACCAAAAACTCCATCAGGATTGGAATCAAACACTGTACCATAATAAATTTTTGCCATCATTGGCAATCCTATTTCATCAAAGAAATCACTGGAACGATTCTCAATATATGAAAAAGAAAGCCCGTATTCATTGAGCAGCTTACCTGTCGGAGATGTATAATATTTTATCGTTCCTCCATCACATGCCAAATATTCAAGTCCTTCGTACTTGAAAAAATCTGAATGAAAAATCTCCAGAGACAATGTGTTGCCAAAGAAAAGAATCGGTATTACAAAAAATAACGTCAACAGCCCGATAAGCTTCATTAAAGCACCTCCACAAAAATTATATCATGCTATGGAGATTTAATCTGCAACTTAAATTACGGGCATAAAACCCGATTTGTGAGTAGACAGTTTATTTATAGAAGTAAATGAATCATTAAAAGCTTCTATTACTACTTTGCGAGCGCTGAAAGATACCCTACGGTGTGAAATCTGTCACCTGATGCTTCAGCGCTGGTTGTATGTTTTAAAACTTCAATCTCATCAAAAAGACTCATAACTACTGCTATGGGACCAAGTCCGCAGGCTGTTATCCGATTTTTTCTGGCAGTAGAATAAAGATTATCAACGTTTCTATTTTTTATCTCTTCTATCAACAGCTCTCCTTTTTTTATAGTTGTTTCGTGGTCTTCATAGTGATTCAAATCCGATGAAGCGATGATAATTGTCCCAGGTTCCTTCACAACAGAGGAAAGGATTTTAACAATCCTTTCTACTGCCACTTTACTCTGGTTTGTCATCACTATGGGTACAATGGTAAAACCACTGCCAAAACAATACTGGAGGAAGGGTAACTGTACTTCCAGACAGTGCTCATATAAATGAGCTGTTGTGTCACCAGTAAGGGTTTCCCCTGAACCCTCAATGATTTCGTCTGCCAGTTGTTCGTCCACCATGACATCTCCAAGCGGTGTGTTCCATTCACCATCTGGCCAGACGGACAATTCACTACCGTATCCACTATGATTTGGACCCAGCATAACAACACGCTTTGGCTTCCCATAATTGCACAAATAATGAAAGGCATGAGCGGCAACCGGACCGCTGAACATATATCCCGCATGTGGGGATATCAACCCCAGACTTCTTTTTAGTTCTTTTATTTGATCTCTGTCCGGTAACTCACCCGGTCCTATCTTGCTTTTAAAACACGATTCAATTTGAGATATCAGCTCATCCTTCGTTCCAGCATAAAACTTGCTCGCGAAGACCGCTGAACGTCTCAAGGTTCCACCACCTTTGCCGTTATAAATATTACAAGTTCTCTCTTGTCGCTTGTCTTTGTTGTTGAAGTGAAGAACTTTCCTACAAAGGGCAGATCTCCAAGGAATGGCATTTTCGTTGTGTTGTCCTTTTCCGTTTCTTCAACCAATCCTCCAATAGTTAATGTATTGCCATCTTTTATGGTCAATTTAGTAGTAGCCTGTCGCGCATTTTCACCCCAGAAGAAATTCCCTTTTGACGTTTGATATTCTCTGGGTTCACTTACCTTGATATCAAGATCCAGGACTATCGTACCATCTGCATTAATCATTGGAGTAATCCTTAAATCCACACCACTTTCAAGGTAACCTACCTGCTGCTCGATTATTTCACCATCTTCAGTTCTAATAATCTCTGTCAACGGTATACTTTCACCAATATGTATTTTTGCTTCTTCTCCACTCATTGCAACTACTGAGGGTTGTGCAATTATGTTATTAAGTGAGTTATTATCTCTCAGTTCAGCAGTTATGCTAGCCCCACCTGTTGTGAGCATTTTTTGGAGGAGTTTGTCAAATTCCACTGTATCGAGTAGTTTAAAAGAGAGTCCTATGGTATCACTATCAATAGACAGATTTGGTTCTCCGAAACTCACTTCAGCAGAAAGATTTCTTATTGCGTCATCAACCAAAGACTTATCAACCAGTCTCGTTTCTATTCTCACCTGTTTCTTCGGCGCGTTAACGGTTTCTCCAACCTGTTCGAAAATTTCATGCACTCTCGATTTGGTGATATTTTTTACCACCATTATTCCGTTGGTTTCGTCAAGGTGAACGGTAGCGCCGTAGAACTCGAGTAGCTGTTTTATTTCCTCCTGGTTGTGCTGAACCTTGTAGATTTGCTCTTCTGTGACAGACTCGGTGGGTTCGGTGACCTTATGCTTGTATATGTTGTATACCTTGCCAATTTGTTCATATTTTACCGGTGTACTGGAAACAAGTGTATCCAGAAATTCCTCCCAGGTCACCTTGCTGAGGAACATAGTAAAGCTAAGTTCCAGATCTTCAGAGAAGAGTACAGATTTGTCCAGCTTAGAAGCTAAATGCATAACTACACTCTGCAGATCCTCATTTCTAACATTGATAGATATCAATCCATCTTCAAAGGAGATATTTTTGTCAAGATCTTCTTCCAGTAATTCCTCATGGAGATCTGTTATCTGTTCTTTTGCTTCTTCAAGTTTTTGTTTATCTTCTGATTTCAGGATAACCAGCTTCAGATTCTCCAGATAGGTGAACTCTATTTCAGGATAGGAAGTATTTATAAACCCTTCAAGTTCATCTGGACTCAACGTAATGTTCTTAAGGTATTCGGTAAATTGTTTTCTGTCCGTTTCAATACCCTCTAGGGCTTCGATCAGTCTCTCCAGATCTTTTTCCGGTCCCGTTAATAACCAGGAACCATCCAGTTCAACATAACTTACTGAAACGCCAAGATTACCAATTATGCTATCCAGCTTTTCGGTTTCTATATCAAGTTTATCTAATTTTTTGTATGTGGTGCTTCCTTCCTCTACAAGGAAAGAAAGCAATTCTTCTGCCGCCTTCAAATCTTCTTCAGTACCAAGTCCTATCAATATAGTGTTGTAGCTAAAGATTTCTTTTAGTTTCACATCTGCAGCTTCCAGATATCCCTTTATACTATCTACGTCCCAACCGGAAACAGATGGCAGCCGTGATGTTTCCAGCTCTGCCATATCGGTTATTTGTGATATAAACTGCGATGAAATATCTTTTATAGCCTGTGAAGCTGTTTCAACCTCTTCCACATTACCAATAAGCAGTACTTTGTTATCAAGTACAATATTCGTGAGTTCAAGACCCATTCCATTTATTATCTCCTGAATTCTTTCTGAGTCAAGTGCTTCGGGTACATCCACCACATCATACTTGATTTCAGCACCAATTTTTATGGTACTGCCAATAATTTCCTTCAAAAGATTTACATTTTCTTCGTTACCAATTGCAACTACGTTACCATTAGTTGTTGGTATCAAAGAAACACTCAAAGAAAGCTGCGAGATTATCTCTTCCAGTGAATCCACAGGGAACTTTGAAGGCATTTCGATAATTTCATAGTAACCTCTGCTGCTGGTAGCGAGATAATCTATAGACTCTGACGCTCTTTCCAGCATTGTTTTGGTTCCTATGGCAAGATAAGAATTCCCGATTTCAAAGAGTCCATCAAGTGTTATTCCCTTTGTAATCAGGTAGTTTAGCATTGTTTCTGCCTGGACCCCCGGGATTTTCTGCAGTAGCTGCATATCTTTGACAGATGTTACTTCCGTCCTTCCAGACAGTTTGGTAATGACTTCTTGAAGCTTACCAATTTCACTCTCAGCCCCGGCTACGATTATCCTGTTACCTACTTCCTGGAAGGATAAATTAAGATTTAACACATCTGAAATAGACTGCATATCCTGAAGTGTCATGTTATCAGGAATTTCTACAATAGAATATCTCATCTGCGTTCCATTAATTTGTTTGGTTTCCGTGGATGCAGTAGTTCTTTTCAGATGATCGAGCAAATCCTGAGCGCTGTTCAAGGAGGTCGCATCACCTGTCAACACAGCAATGTCATCCATCTGCATTACTTTTACAGAGATATTTAAAGATTCAAAAACACCTTCAAGTTTTTCAGAAACTATATTTTCAGGCAACTGGATAACAAGATATTCCCCAATTTTATCTTTTATGGTTTCATCATCTACTGAAAACTCGCTTATGATGAGTTTCAGACGCTGGAGTTCGTTTTCTACTCCTATCAACATGTATGAATTTCCTATACTTATTATTTCAACGCCCAGTTTGAGATTATTCACAATTTCTTCAAGAATTGACGTTGTTAACTGAGATGGTTTGGTTACCACCTCATAGCTGTAAACTGTTTCACCTTTTCTACCGGATAGGTCATTCAATGTTGAAATCATTCTTTGAGCTTGAGTTATTGCTTCAGCTGTGCCTATAAGCAGTGCATTATCACCGATCTTTACCAGTTCAACATTTGTGTCAACCTTCCTCAACATCGTTTGCAATTCTTCAAATGTTGTATTTTCGGGTATTATAGAAAATGCGTAACCCTTGTCAGGCTCTGGCTCAATCGTTTCTTCCTTCATTTTTTCCTGTTCTGAAAGGTCATCCATAAATGACTTCGCACGCGCCAGATCATCTTTTGTGCCTATCAATACATAGGAACCATCAAACTCAACGGCTGTCACACTAAGTGTTAGCTTTTCAAAAAGATCATTAAGGATGGCCGCATTTATTCCTGTTATGTTTTCTGTTACCGTATATTCCATATCTTCTGTTTCAATGGTCTTTAATCTTTCATTTAAGTTTTCAAGTTGTTTCAGCACATCAGCTGTTCCCACTGCTATGTACTGATTGTCTACTCGCGAAATGGCCACATCAAGTCCCAGATTACTCACAAGCTCTGACATGCTTTCATAATCGAGCATGGATTCAAATACCAGGATTTCCTTTTTTATCGGTGTTGCTTCTTCGGTTTCTCCTTCACCCGGACCAAAACTTTCAATTATTTGTTTTCCTCTTTTAATTTCTCCGGTTGTACCTATTAACACAAATTTTCCGGATATTTCCATGATGTCGACAGATACACCAACTTTATTCATTAGTTCCTGAAGCTCTGATATTGAAAGCGCCGGCGCTTCCTCTATTAACTGATAATCAAGTTTTACAATCTCATGAGGTTCTTTGCCCAATCTGCTCATTGTAGCAATAACGTTTTGAACCTCGGCTATCTGATCTTCTGTACCTATAATGATGGCATCTTTTCCCGCTGGTGCCAGTTCAGCTTCCAGTTCTACTTTCATCAATATAGATTGCAGTTCATCTATAGTGGTGCCCTTTGGAATAGGAGTAAAAACATAACCTTTTTCAGGTTCAGGTTCTACCTGCTCTTCTTCTGCCTTTTCCTGCTTTCTGAGATCTTCTATGAATACTTCTGCCCTATCCAGATCTTCAACAGTTCCTACCATAACTACCGTGTTCTCAAAACCCATTACTCCTATCTCAAGCTTTATCTTCTCGAATAACGAACCCAGCGCCTCCGCTGTAACCATTTCAGGTTTCTCCGTTATCCTGTATTCAAGTTCTATCTCTGTCGATTCTTCCGTTGGTTCAATAACCTTTAATCGTTCCAGCAACTTATCAAAATTATCCAGAGTTTCTCTGTCTCCAACCGCTACATATTGCGTTCCTATTGCCGATACTGCCATTTCCATGCCTATTTGTTCGATCAGTTGCGTCAGCTCCGTTAACCCTATCGCTGTATCAAAAAGCATTATCTCTTTCTCTACTTTTTCTTCTACCTCTTTGCCCTCTTCATCAACTTCAGGTTTTAACATTTCTATCAGGTCTTTTGTTTCCTTTATTTCAGTTTCTGTACCAATTAAAAGCAATTTCTTATTAGTCTTAAGTAACTGTGTCTCAATATTTAAATCTGCGAGAGCAGTTTTCAGAACGTTTATATCAACATCATCGGGGAAGTCAACGGTATCGTAAATGACTTTAGCAGCTGCGGGTTTCTGTTTTACTTCCTGTAACATATTTACCACGCGCTCTGCCACTTCAAGCATTGCCTTTTCACCTATCAAAACAGCAACATTATCCACTGAAATCGCTTCAACCTTGATACCTATCTTATCCATTATTGAGCGGATTCCTGCCACATCTATATCGTCAGGCAGTGTAACCGTCATATACTGCTTTATGGTGTAAGTTGTTTCACCTGTATCGGAATCCTGTTCGGGCTTCAGTAAATCAACCAGTCTTAACGTTTCTTCTATTACCGGTTTTGTCCCCATTATCAGGAGAGTGTTGTTGCTTCTTAACAACCGGGCATCTACATTAAGATTATTTAGAGCTTCCATCAATGTTTCAAGACTTAACCCTTCAGGATAATCAATCGCCCTGTAATCCAGTTTAATTTCACCTGCAGCAGTTTCCAGTGTGCCCAGAGTGGTTATAACATCCCGGGCATCGTTCAACTCTTCAGGAATCCCCACCATCATTACTGAATTAGCTATGCGTATTAATTCAACCTCAATATTAATTTTTCTCATTGCTGACTGTAGTTCGTCTATAGTGGTACCCTCTGGAATAGGAGTAAAAACATAACCTTTTTCAGGTTCAGGTTCTACCTGCTCTTCTTCTGCCTTTTCCTGCTTTCTGAGATCTTCTATGAATACTTCTGCCCTATCCAGATCTTCAACAGTTCCTACCATAACTACCGTGTTCTCAAAACCCATTACTCCTATCTCAAGCTTTATCTTCTCGAATAACGAACCCAGCGCCTCCGCTGTAACCATTTCAGGTTTCTCCGTTATCCTGTATTCAAGTTCTATCTCTGTCGATTCTTCCGTTGGTTCAATAACCTTTAATCGTTCCAGCAACTTATCAAAATTATCCAGAGTTTCTCTGTCTCCAACCGCTACATATTGCGTTCCTATTGCCGATACTGCCATTTCCATGCCTATTTGTTCGATCAGTTGCGTCAGCTCCGTTAACCCTATCGCTGTATCAAAAAGCATTATCTCTTTCTCTACTTTTTCTTCTACCTCTTTGCCCTCTTCATCAACTTCAGGTTTTAACATTTCGATAAGATTTTTTATCTTATCTATCTCAGTTGAAGAACCAATCATGAGTAATTTTCCATCACTCTTAAGCAATTCGCCTTCAACCTTTAAGGAATTAAGAGCATCTTTTACAACTGATATATCTATATCAGAAGGGTATGGAATAACATCGTATATCAACTTGGCTGTTTCAGGGCTTGTAAGCATTTCACGAAGATTGGAAAGTATTTCGTTGGCCTTGGTAATATTCTCTGTAATTCCTGTAATCACCAGTGAGTCACCTGCAACTACAAGCTCTACATCAACTTCAAGTTTTCTAAGAACATTTCTTACTTCATCCAGTGTTGTTTTTTCAGGTATAGATGTAAATATATACCCTTTTTCTGGTTCTGGAATAATCTCTTCTTTCTGTGATTCTTCCTGCTCCTTTAAATCCTTCAAAAATACACGGGCTTTTACCAGTTGCTCGCTACTTCCCACTAAAACCAGCGTACTGTCAAACTCCTGAATCTGTAAATCAAGGTTTATCTTGTTAAATAGTTCTTCTATCGTTTGCTGAGTTAAAGCTGCGGGTTTTTCGACAATAATATAACCTGTCTGTTTAGTTTCAGTATCCTCATCTGGTTCAACTTTTTGTAGTTTTTCCAGAAGTCCTTCAAAACTGCTGAGTTCTTCTGGATAACCTACAGCAACAAACTGTGTCCCAACGGTTGAAATACTTATCTCCATTTCTATCCTATCCACTAATTCTTTTAATTCAGTTAAACCTATTGTTGTCTCAAAAAGCAGGATTCCTTTCTTTCTCTCAATGGTTACCTCTGTGGCATCGCCAGTTACTTCTGGAGTAAATTCCTTAATTATTTCCATTCCGTCATCGATATCCTGCTTATTACCAACAAGAACAATCTTACCGGTTATTTCCAGCAAATTGAGCTTAAGACCAACAGTATCAAATAACTCCTTAATCTCATTTAGTGTAAGATTTGTCGGTATGGTAATTATTTCGTAACTGTATCTTATGCCTTCTGTTTTTTCTCCAAAATCGTACATGGTTGAAAGAACGTTATTTAGAGAAGCTATTGAATCTTTTTGTCCTATTACTAGAGCAGCAACACCTGTGGGAATGATATCCGCTTTTATGCCAATTCTTTCAGCTATAATTCTTAGGTCTTCAACATCAAATCCCTCAGGTATCTTTAATAGACTGTAAGATCTTTCGATGTCATCACCATCAGTTGCTTCTTCAGCGCTATATGATACCTTATCAAGAAGTTCTAACGCTTTTGAAATATCTGTTTCAGAACCTATTAATGCAAGATAGTCACCAACTGTTTTTATTGAAATACCTGCCTGAATGCCCACAAATATTTCGTTGAGTTCGTCAACAGATGGCAAATTCTTATTCTTTATTAACCTGTATTCAAGATCTTTCCCCTTCTCTGTATGTAATCGTTCTACAACGTCTATGAAATATTCGAGAGTTTGAGTATCTCCAATAACTGCAATCTGATCATCGTAACTGTGGAAGCTCAGGTTCAATCCTAAATCATCAGCCATTACCGATAATGTTTCCTTTTCTATATCGGTCTCAACAAGCTTTACTTCTTTTGTTTTAATTGGTCGGGTACCATCGGTCCCTTCCGCAGTAACCTCATTTATTATTGATTCCAGCATAGATATTGAGTAATCATCACCATAGAACAGATATTTTTCTCCTGTTTCAAGTAACTCAATATTGAGTCCAAGCGTATCAATAATATTCGCCAGTTGCTCAAAGGGTAATTTTCTGTCCGCTACCTTCAGTTCTCCCCGTTCTTTTTTAATAATGTTTTCGTAGAAAGCAACAAAATTTTCAACTTCTTCCTTGTTTCCAACTACAACAAGACTGTTGGCTAATTTTACTATATAAGCATCATAAGCCATTTGACAGCTGAGTTCCTGCAATTCTTCGATCCTAATATCTTCTTCAAGGGGTAATATTCTGTACTCGATATCTTCAGGTACGTCTTCAGTAATCGGTTTTCTTTCCCTGACTGATTTCACAAGGTTCTTGGATTTCTCTATCTCTTCTGAGGTTCCTATCGCGAGCACACCACCAGGAGAATTGATCAATTCTACGCCAATGCTCAATTTTTCAAAAATTTGCTCCATGCTGCCAATATCCTGCTCATTTATGGATAAGAAATCATATATTATTTTTTCTTTCTCATAATCCCCATCTTCTGAAACACCAATACCAGTATTCACTTCCTCTACAATTTCCTGCGCTTTTAACACCTGTTCTCTTGGACCGAGGAAAATGAATTTTGATTCCACCGGAAGGATTTCTATATTTATTCCCAGACTGTTAAATAACCTGGTAAGCTCGGAAATTGGCGGGATTTGCCTAACAACTGCATAATATGGATTCTGCATTTCTCTAATGCGTTCTGCTTCTGTTTCAACAAGATCGATTGTTTTTTCGTTCCCAACAACAAGATAACCTGTACCACTTTTAACGATTTTTATGGTGCTATATGCTTCATCACCGAGGAAATCCAACATATATGAACTAAATTTATCATTATCCCAGGAAGGAATAAATGGGATCAATCGTGATGTTCTATTTGCTGTAATACTCTCTTCCTGCATTCTCTGTTTCTCTTCAATTCTCGTGATTACAGTATCAAGCAAATCATTCACTTCGTTGAGACTGTTTGCTTCACCAAAAATTATTAAAAGCTCGGCTGACGATACATAGGAATAAAGGATTTCATCAGAAAAGAATGAATCAAGAATTTGCTTAACACCAGAATTAAAAATTGTTTGTTCAATCTGCTGGGTTTGCTGCATTCTTTCTTCAAAGAAGAAGTCCTCGTATCGGTTTAGCCTTTCAAGACCACTGTCAAGCAGATCAGAAGGCGCAGAGATAAAGACAAGTTCGTTAGTTATCTTTTCTATCGTATATGAATCACTTTCTAGCCCTTCAGAATTAAAGAAATTTATTAGAAAAGTTCTTACATTTTCAAAGGCGTCTGCATTTCTCAGTTCTATAAAACGTGAATCCATCTTAGAAGAAGAACCACTAAACTGTGATATAAGGTATCTTGCAATCTCAATCTTATCTTTTCTTCCTTTAAGTATGTAACCCATTCTGCTTCCCAGAGGTTCTATAATTATCCCGGTAAGCCTTTCCACTTCTTCCATAATATTGTCATCGAGAACACCAACATCTTTTATCGTGTCGTAGCCAATCAGCTGGGCTTTTTTCTTTAAATCACTGACAATATCTGTCAATACAGAACTTAATTTGGAAGGTATTATGAAGGTCAATCTACCAGCAAATTCAAAGGTCTCATCAACTCTTATACGAGGGTCATTTGAAAACTCTTTAACTATCTGAAGTATCGAATCAGATAAAGTTATCCTTTCTCGAATGACCTTTGTAGTGACTTCACTTTCTGTTGCATCAGCTGTTTCAGTTGAACTAACAGTTTCAGCAGTAGTGGTTGGAACTACAAGATTTTGATTCATAAGTTCTTCAACTATTCTAAAGTTCTCAGGTAGTGTTATTTCAATACGCCTCATTTCATCAGATTCAGCGCTTTTCTGAATCTGTGATTTGTACTGATTTAAGTAATCTATTACTTTATTAACATCGTTTTCTTTTCCAGAAATAATAAGTCTCTTTAACTGGGGAATTGCCTCTATCACCACATCGTTCTCACATAAAAGTCTTGCTATCTGTCCGCCAAAAGCTACCAAATCATCAAAACTAACAAAATCTGCGACATTCTTATCAACTGAATATTCTTCAGTTATGTACGAGCTTGTTAGGAGTTCCGATAACATCATATGTGTCTCAAGATCACCAAAAGCTAGCAATGTTGACATGTTTGGCAGATATTCAAGGAAGGCTTCAATGGGTAACCGATTTCTGATCTTATCAAGTTCGCCTGTAATTCCATCACCTGTTTTTATGTCAACACCAACATAGGTTTTCCAGAAAGCATTAACAACATCTGTTACTTCTTCAGGCGTTCCCATATAGAAAGTACCATCAGTTAAATAAGCGTAACCAACTTTTTTCCCGAGAGATATCAACACATTTCTCAATACATCTTCTGGATATGTGGAAGAAAAACCAACATTTACTCTTATGTTACTTATTGAAGGGGTGACCACATAAGGTAGATTGAGCAAATCTGTTCCAAAAAGATAAGAAATCACTGATTTAATATCCATGCCGTAAGCTTTAAAGCTATCTATTGAAATCTTTTTGCTGGAGCGCCAAAACTTCAGAGTGATTTGATTTTCCTCAACGATCAATTCTGGTTCTTCTTTTGCTGGAACAAGCAGGGCAACATTGACCATAAAACGGTCGTTTTCCAGCATTCTTGTCCATATTCCCTCAACAGGACCGTTTCGCAGAGGTAAGTCCATGTTTTTTCCTGTCATATTTTCTATTTCAAGAGAGTAGATTGTTTTTGAAGGGTTGGCATTGAAGGTAACACTTTCCTCCTTAACTGAACTGGAGAGAACAAATGTTATATAAACCGATTCAGGTTCTGACCCCGGTATGATCGATTCCAGAGCACCAGCCATACTTGTACCTGCAATCAAAGTAAAAATAACAAAGAACCAGATAATAGATTGTTTAATCTTTTTCATAGCAATCACCCCAATAAGTTAATATGGCCCCTTTTATCAATCTTCATCAAGCGATCTCGCAACAATAAAATTGTTGTTTCTAGTATCATTAAGCAAAACAGCGAATTCAGTTATTCCATATACAAGATAGTTACCTACACTATCACCAACGCGGGTTATTCGTTTCTCACCATTTGTTTCAAGCATGGCGTATTCTATACCCTTTACAACGAAGTAACCTTTATAGTTTAATGACGTTGCTTCCTCTCCAATATCCACCATTGACTGTACTACCTCTTCCTGGGAAGCATATAAAGGAACAAAATGATTTTTTATTTCTACTTTTTCTTCCAGCATACTGGTATCTATTTTGCCCGGTGGTGGTAGCCCATTGCCAAAAGATACAATCAGCATCGGTTGTAACAATACAACCAGAGATATTAATGCTACGGACAGCCCAATAATAATCACAATCCGGAAGGCAAGTTTGATCATATCAAAACCCTCTCATTGGATTTGCCTTGAAATAGTGTAGTTAACATTTAATTCTAACATGACTCCAGATTCTAACCGTGTTTCAGGTAACACAGGAAAACCAAGATTAGATCGCAGTAGCATAGAATTGATTTTTATTCCCGGATCTGTAAACAGCATATTTACTAAAGGCAGCATTTCTTCAGGTTCAGCTTTATACTTTATATCATTATACTCTCCAGGCTGTGAGGTCAAATCAAGCCTTGCAGCAATTTCATCTGTCTTACTCAATTTGACCAGTTTATCAACGGTATTATTATAAACTTGCTTTAGTTGTTGCACTGACTTGAAGGTATTTTCCAGTTCATTAAACTCTCTGGTTAAATTTTCAACAGAGGTTAAACCTGTATAAGCGTAAAACGCGACAAAATAACCAAAAGTAGGTAAAATGACGCACAACAGTACAATTATTGCTGTCTTTGCTGAAATTGCTTTCTTATCCAGGCGGGAGAATCTTTTTTTAGCTTTCTTTTTGTATTTTGGTGAAACGAGGGTTATGTTCTTATTTTCAGCCATTTCACTCACCCACCTGCAAATTAACCAGCTTAAGAACATAATCGCTGAATTCTATTTCATCCGTTCTGTTGATATTAACTGCTACATTGTTAGGTACTTCCAGTGGACTCAGTTTTTCGGGAATTTTATTTTGCTCGTAAACCACATAATATAGCAGTTCCCCAGTGTCACCATTATATTCAAGTTTATTGAAAGTAGTTTGGAGTGCTTGTTTATCAGAAAGATAGGCTTCAACTATATTTAGAAACAGCACATCATTTTCCTTCGAATCAATATGTGAGATAAGTTCATTAATATTTCTATTGTATTTACCAAATTCTACATCCAGCGCTTCTCTCTCTGCCTTTACGAGTTCTAAATCTCTGGCTGGATTTCCCGTTAGCTCTAAATTCAATTCGTTAAGCAAAAAGCTTTTATTCCTTGAAAGATTATTAAGATTTCCGGCAAATATCCTGGAAATAACAAAATGCCCGGCAAAAACCATCCCTAAACCTACAATAAGCAACAAAACAAAATCAAACACCCTTATTGAACGCTTCTTTGAATGCAAGCTTATGTCTTCCAAGATACTCACCTCCCCGTAACAACATTCCCTGTGATGTAAAAGAAGGTGTTATAGGCTTATTATACTTTAAAGGAAGACTGTTCACTATTTTTTTACCCTCAAGAATCCTGTTAAGGGCTTCTTTGTAGATCGCTGTGGATAGGTTTGATTGAGATCTCACAAATACTTTGTTATAAGCTTCCTCCTCTGATTGAGTCATATTGGGGGAGTTTGAAAGTGTATTCGTAATATACATTCTCAGTTGATATCCAAGGATGGATTCAAGCATATCTGAAAACTTTTCTATAAGGCTTTCTTCAACGTTCTCGATCGAATTAAAAAAATTCAGTACTATTTCATCCGGATCAAATGAAAAATCATCTTCAATGTTTTCGAGTAATTCAGAAAAACCATTGTCGATATAATTCAACCCAACAATCTCTTTTTGTTTTATAGCCATAAACACTGAAAAATCATAATCAACAAGAAATACAAAAGAAAAACCATCAAGAACGCTTTCAGGTGTAACCTTCATTATTGGGAAGGGACTGATATCAACAATGTCAGGTTCAGGAAATCCAAGATTACTCAGTTTGGTTAATCTTTCTTTCAAGACTGTATTTCTTGTAACTGCAATGGTAGGAGCAATTCCTGACCGTATAGCCTTAACACTGGTTAAAGGACTGACTATTGTTTGCTCTGGAGACAGAGAAAACTGGGTAGCTATTTTAAAGTTTGCTATTCGAAGAAAACTCTTTTTATTTTTCACGCTAGGCATTTCTAGCTGTTGAAAAACCGCTTTGGATGGGTGAATTGAGGTAACAAATACTTCATCAGGCGGGATGGTGTTGTTTTCGAAATAAATTTCACTTGCCTTTTCTAACGAATCTTCACCAATTTGTAAGGCATGGAATATTGGTTCTATTTTGTTACCCTTTATCAGAGCCCTTGTTATTTCGGTATTTATTTTACCTGAATAAAGCGTGGTGATAAACTGTTCAAACACCCATCTTCCCCCTAATAACGCAATTGTCCTGTAACAGGTAATATTGTCAATTTTGAATTATCATCAAAATAAAATGTGGTACTTCCGCTTACAACAAAAAATGCGCCCGTTCCACTAAATCCAAATATCACATTGTCAGAGCTGGAACCTAAAAAACCATTCAATTCCGTTCCTTCAGATGTTACAAAACGATCTTTATCCCTCTGATAGTATATAGTAATTCTTCTTGAACTGTTGATTGCTCTATATCTTACTTCCTCCAAAAAACAATCTAACCTTATTTTAGAAAACATGATGTCGGATGAGCGACTTATTGCGTTTACATTAATACCGATAATTGTTAGCACAATTCCGAAAATAAAAAGCACCATCAAGATCTCTGTAAGATTCATCTAACCTTTTAACCAATGCTCTGTTCCATGGCAAAGATAGCATTATACATCGTATAAGCCAGGAATCCAATAAAACCGCCTATAAACATTATCATTATAGGTTCTACAAGAGATACAAGTTTCTTTAGAGCGGTTGTTACCTGGGCATGATAAAAATCTGAAACCTTAAACATAACATCATCAAGCCTGCCTGTTTCTTCCCCGGTGGCAATCATACTTATTACAATTGATGGAAAGACTTTCTGTTTTTCAAGTGCAGTATGTATTGCTTCTCCACCTTTGATTGCATCTACAGCGTTTATAGTTGCTTTATATACCTTTGGACTTTCTGAAACTTCACCAGCCAGTTCCAATCCGGTTGGGAGATCAACTCCGCTTGATACAAGAACAGCAAGTGTTCTTGTGAAACGTTCAAGTGCGGTCATGTCTCTCAATCTTCTTATGGGAGGTATTAGTGAACCAAGTTTTTCCTTAAAAAGCCTTCCATACTTAGTCTTCATGAAAACCCTGAGCCCAACAAATAAGCCTACCGCACCTATCAAAATTAACAACCAGTGATTTTTCAGTATTTCATTCAGGGATAGTAAAATTCCCATCATTCCGCCGGGTTCAAAGTTACCGCCAAAGGCACTTATCAAGTTTGGAAGAATAAAGAACGAAATAACTCCAACAATACCGATAGCAAAAGCCATCATAAAAAGTGGATAAGACATAGCGGACTTTACCTGGTTTTGCAGATCAACCATTCCTTCATAGAAATCTGAAACTCTTTCCAGTGATTCATCAAGTACACCACCAGCTTCACCTGCACGTACAAGATTGATAAACAATTTATCAAAACCGCCAGTTTTTTCAAGGGCTTCACTAAAACTAAGTCCACCTTCTATAGAGACAACAACATTGGATAGAATTCTTCTAAATCTTCCGGAAAATACCTGTTGATTCGATAAGACCTGTAACGCTTCCCTGATTCTCACGCCAGAAGACACCATCGTGGATAACTGTCTGGCAAAAATGCTTAATTCATTCTTTCCAATTGGAAAAAGTGCTGTTGTACTGGATTTTCTCTCTTTTGATATGACATTGATGGAAGTTACAACGTAACCCTGACTGTTTAGCAACTGTAGGGCCTCGAGTTGTGTTCCCGCATTTATTCTACCTTTTTGCTTCTTTCCATTTTGAGACACTGCTTCATATTTGTATTCTGGCAAAGTTTCACCCTCTTCTCTCCAATAATAAAGTACTGTAAGCCATTAAAACTCTTTCGTAAATGCCATTGCCAGATTTTGGTTTGATGCTTATTTTTCCTTTATTAATACCAAACGTATCTGATAAGAGTGTTAGCATTTCATTTATTTGATCTCCCAGATTGACTTCTTTGATTATAACGGTACTATCTATATTAACAACTCTGAACGAACTCTTTTTCAGTACATCAATGGCTTCTTCCAGTAATTCTGTACTTCTACGACCTCTGTTTTTTTCATCTGCAGGAAATATGATGCCAATATTTCCTTCAGAAAGCGCACCAAACATTGCATCAATTAAGGAGTGAATAAGGGCGTCACCATCAGAATGAGCTATTGCTCGATAATCATCAGAAACCTTTATTCCTCCAACATAAAGATTGCCTTTTTGTTTTTCAATTCGATGTACATCCCAGCCAAAACCAATTCTATATAACTCTTCATCAAGAATCATATTAGACGAATAGGCATTATTATATAAAGATAACCTGAAACGTCAACAGGATTCATTTGTAAAGGGCTGTTTGAATCCACAAAATTTAGTTCCGTTTCATCAGTATCGATGTTCTTCATGGACTCCAAAAGGAATTTAGGATTAAATGCAATGGTAAGATCTTCACCATCTTTTTTAACCGTAATTTCCTCTTTTGCCTCACCATGTTCCGGACTTTTCGCCAATAATTCCATTCTTTCTTCCTCAATTTCAAGTTTAACAGACTCACTACCTAATCTTGCTGTAATTGAGGTTCTCTTAACGGCATCCATAAAATCAGCTGAGTCAACTACTACTTTTGTCTTAAATGCCTTCGGCAGAACCTTTTTATAATCAGGGAATTCCGCATCCACAACCCTTGCTATCATTTCTGTATCGTTGAAGTAAAAACCAACGCGGGAGCCGTCGTATTCAATGAGCATTTTATCTGAAGACGCATTTTTCATACTTGTTTGTAAATCCTTCATGCTTTTGAGTGCCAGTAAAAAATTATCCTCAACATCTGTTTCAATTTTCTTTTCTACAAGCGCGAGTCTGAATCCATCTGCACCAACAAGCCTTAGATAACCGTCTTCAAGCTCCCAGTAGATTCCATTTAAATTTCTCATAAACTCATCTTTAGCAGAACAAAAGATTGATCGCTCTATCATTAACTCCAAATTGGTAACAGACGTTTCTAGCTTAATTCCTCCTTCTGTAGGCGAAATCTCTGGAAATTCAGAAGCATCCATTGTTGGCAACGTAAAAAAGCTTTGTCCCATTTCAATCGTTAGGTTGTTTTCTTCAATTTTGAAATCTATTACCCCCTCACGAAGATTTCTAACTATCTCAAGAAGTACCTTAGCCTCAACCACAAAAGCTTCTCCATCATTAAGTTTGATTGGTTCTACAAACGTTTTAATAGATGTTTCAAGATCAGTTGCAACAAGTTCTATTTTCTTTTCGTCTATTGTTTTGAATAACACTCCGGATAACACTGGTTTTACAGTTTTACTTGCAACAGCGCTTGAAACTGTCTCGAGTTTGGATAAAATATCCGATTTCTTTATAGAAAAATCCATTAAAACACCCCCAAATTATGCTCTCTGTGTGCAATTTTACCGCATATACCCTTATAATTCCAATAAGGGGTGGTAACTTTGAATTATATAAAGCTACATGAATGGAATCTTAGTTACAGCGAAGCTGTTTCATTGCAAAATGAACTGAAAAGAAAACTCATTCACAAAAGTGTAAGCAAAATACCAGAATTAGTTGCAGGAGTTGATATCTCTTTTCCTTCAAAATATGCTGGTTTATGTGTAATAGTTATCTTAGATAAACAATCCAATGTAATTGATTATGTTCAGCACTCAGATAAAATAGACTTCCCCTATATACCCGGATTACTTTCCTTTAGAGAGGGCCCACTATTTCTAAAAACGTTAAAAAAACTCAAAACAAAACCTGAATTGTTCTTTTTTGACGGTCAGGGTATTGCTCATCCAAGAGGGCTGGGTCTGGCAGCTCATATGGGTCTTTTTTTGCAAATACCTACCATAGGCATTGCAAAAAGCAAACTATTTGGTACATTTAATGAACCTGAAAGAACGAAAGGAAATTGGTCAGCATTGTTTGGCAGAGAAAACAAAATAATTGGTGCTGTACTGCGAACCAGAACAAACACCAAACCTGTTTTTGTTTCACCGGGTCACATGATAGATGTTATTAGTTCAGTTAGAATAACGCTGGCATTCACAAAAACCTTCAAAATTCCAGAGCCAACGAGAAGAGCTCACATTCTTACTCAAAAACTGAAACCTAGCTTAGACTATAAAAAACTATAGAAGATGCTCCTTTTATTGCGGCGTCCTCAACCAGATTACTTAGTTCTATTGCTGCTGTTTCTTGAAAAGATATCATGGTATATTTACGATATTCATCCTTTATGGCATTCAAGAGAAAAGAACCGGCTCTACTTATTCCTCCACCGAATATAATTACTTCAGGATTAAAAATGTGAATAAAATTACCCGTTGCAATTGCTAGGGCTTTGACCAACCTTCGGAAGATCATTGTAGCCAATTCATCATTATCTTTTGCAGCTTCTATAATGGTCTTCGCATTTATTCTGTCAGATTCAAAAATTAGCGAATCAGGAAATCTTTTCCTTGATTCGTTAGCGTACTTAATCATTGCAGTTGCAGACGCAAAGGCTTCAACACATCCATGTGAACCACAGCCACATATGGGGCCATTTGAGTCAATAATCATATGTCCCAATTCTGAAGCATAACCGTTGTATCCCGTTATTAATTGTCCATGTGAGATCACACCGCTTCCCACACCTGTACCAAGTGTAAGACCAATGATATGATTCGATCCTTTATGTTTTCCAAAGGCCCACTCTCCAAGAACAAAAGAGTTCGCATCATTCTCGATATAAGAATTAATTTTCGTCCGTTCTTCAATCAGAGAAACAACACCGAAATTTTTCCAGTCAGGAAAGTTTGGAGAAAACAACACGACACCATTTTCTTTATCAATCTGCCCTGGAGAGCCAATCCCTATACCTAAGAGTTTCATAGAAGGGTATTTACTGTGTAATTCTTCAGTCATTTTGTTCACACATTCGCTTATTCTGTTAATTACATTAACTTTTCCATTTTCAACTTTTGTTGATATTGTTTTTTTTAACAATATATTTCCATTTTCATCAACGATTCCAATTTTGGTATCAGTACCACCCAGATCAATCCCAACAGCGCATTGCGACATCTCCTAGCACTCCTCCCGATATCAATACCTGCTCTTTTCTGAATCTATTAAATCAAGAAATTCTTCATTGGTTTTTGTAGATTTCAATTTATCAACGATAAGTCTCAATCCTTCTTCTTCGTTTGCTGAATCCAGCATTCTTCTGAGCACCCACATCTTTCTGAGTTGCTCCTCTTTTAGAAGCAGCTCTTCTTTTCTTGTACCGGAAAGATTTAAATTAATAGCAGGGAATATCCTCTTGTTTGCAAGCTGCCTTGACAGGACAAGTTCCATATTTCCCGTACCTTTAAATTCCTCAAAAATTACTTCGTCCATTTTACTGCCTGTTTCCACAAGTGCGGTTGATATTATTGTCAAACTTCCACCATCTTCAATATTCCTTGCTGCACCAAAGAAATGCTTTGGTTTGTACAACGCTGATGGATCGACCCCGCCGCTTAATAATTTTCCACTTGGTGGTACATAGAGGTTGTATGCTCTTGCCAATCTGGTTATACTGTCAAGTAAAATAACAACATTGTAATCGAATTCGACCAGTCTTTTAGCCATTTCAAGTGTAAGCTCGGCTACCTTCAACTGCTTTTCAGGATGCATATCAAAGGGCGCTCCAATTACTTCAGCATCTGTTGATCGTCTAATATCAGTAACCTCTTCAGGTCTTTCATCAATTAGTAAGATCAATCTAATTGTATCGGGATGATTGGTAGCTATTCCATTTGCGATTTCTTTCAACAACGTGGTTTTTCCGGCCTTTGGAGGAGCAACTATAAGACCTCTCTGCCCTTTACCGATGGGAGAGAAAAGATCAATTAATCTGGTACTAATAATATTTCTCGTAGTTTCCAGATAAAATCTCTCATCAGGATGAATGGGAACCAGATTTTTAAAGGCTATCCTCTCACCAGCAAAACTCAAAGGCTTTTGGTTAATGGCTTCAATACGAAGCAACGCAAAATACTTTTCTCCTTCTTTTGGTGGTCTTACCTGTCCTGCAATCCAATCTCCAGTACTCAAACTAAACCGTCTTATCTGAGATTGACTAACATAGATATCGTGGGAGCTTGGAAGTAAATTGTTATCCAGTGATCGTAAAAAACCATATCCCCCATCTGTAATTTCCAGTATGCCCTGATCAAAAAAGTAACCATATGATTCTGTCTGCGCCTTTAAAATAGCAAAAATAAGATCTTTTTTTGCCATCTGTGTGTACCCCGTAATTTCGTATTTCCTGGCCAAGTCATACAGTTTCTTTATGGGCATTTTTTGTAGCTGAGATATGTCGATTTCAACTTCTCTTATCTTATCCTTCGATTTATTGTTTCCTGCGATAATATTTTCCTGGTTGTTATTCTTTTTATCATCTGAAGAAGATTTTCTTGAGGAATCACTGGATTTTTGTTTGTCACCGGGACTCTTTTTCCTTGTTGTTTTCTTTTTCTTTTCTTCCTTCTTTTCCATATTTTTTTCTTCTGCTTTTTCTTTCTGCTGTGTTTTCTCGTTTTCTTTTGTTTCTAAATCGTCGTTATTATTTTTCTTTTTTCTTGGACTCAATTTATTCTGGCATCTTTCTGCAAGATTATTTGAAAGATGCACCGTCCCTCCTTCCGATATATATCGGTAGTTTTCACCACTGAACCTAACAATTAGTGGAAGTTTGAAGTTGTAAGGTTATTTCAATGAAATTAATTGAAGCGTTTGTTTTCTGGTAATAATATAGCACGAAGCCCTTGTAAAAGCAAAACAGTTGTTCCTAACCCTTCAAATACTCTTCCCAATCACTCAAAAATCTTTCTATACCGTTGTCTGTTAATGGATGAGAGAACATTTTCTTCAATATCGAAAAGGGTATGGTCGCTACATCAATACCCATTAATGCTGTGTCAAGTACATGCATTGGATGCCTTATACTGGCAGCAATTATTTTTGAAGAGAACCCATAATTATCAAAAATTCTCCTTGTCTCAGCCAGTCTTTCCATACCATCAGAAGAAATATCATCAAGCCTTCCTATGAAAAGACTTACATATGTTGCACCAGCCTTTGCTGCCAGTAGTGCCTGCATTGCATCAAAAACCAGAGTAACATTAGTTTTTATATTTTCTCCTGAAAGTACTTTAACTGCCTTTATACCGTCAGAAGTCATGGGTATTTTTACAACAACATTTTCATCAATGTTAGCAAGTTCTCTTGCCTCTTTAACCATACCAGCAAACATTGTTTCTGTTGTCTCAGCACTAACAGGGCCTTTCACCAGATCACATATCTCTTTTATTCTCTGATGAAAACCTAAATCTTTACTCTCCTTTGATACTAGAGATGGATTTGTTGTTACTCCATCAACTATACCCCATTCAACACCTTTTTCGATCTCTTCTAAATTAGCGGTGTCTAGAAATATTTGCATATGTACCTCCCCAGAAAAGAATGGCTACCAGCTATGGGGTAGCCATCAGGTTTCCTGTGTAGTTGCTGCTTTAGATTCTTCAGGTTTTACCAGCTGCAGTATAGATAACTCAGTAGCGTCTCCTCTGCGTTTCCCAAGTTTTACTATTCTGGTATAACCACCATTTCTATCTAGATAACGTGTACCAAACTCATCACATATTCTTTTAACCAATTTTCTGCTGTTAAAATGTCTGTTTATTTCTCTTCTAAGTGATATATTTTTCGCTTTTAAATCAGCTACTTCAGGTGAGTTTGGATCCCCCTTCTCCGCTATCTGCTGTGCATAAGAAGCAGCTTTTTTTGCCTTGGTAAGTAGAGATTCAACAAATGGTTTTACAACTTTGGCCTTAGATGTTGTGGTGATGATTGTTTCATGTTCAAAAATTTCTCGTGCCAGGCTTCTCTTTAATGCAAGCCTTTGATCATGTGGTCTATTAAGTTTCTTCTTTTTTACTCTATGTCTCATTGTTAGTCCTCCCGTTCATTCCTTCTTTATTGTTAGATTGAATCTTTCCTTTAGCTTCTTCTTTATTTCTTCAAGTGATTTTTCTCCAAAATTCCTTATTTTAAGTAGATCTGATTCAGAACGATCTACAAGATCACCTATGGTATTTATTCGGTCTCTTTTTAAACAATTAAGTGATCTTACTGAAAGTTGCAATTCTTCTATTCTTTTGCTTAGAACAGAATCAGATTCGACCTTTTCCTCCTCTTTTTCTTCGTCCTGAATCTCTTCTGGAATTATTGGTTCTTTATTTTCAAGAAATGATGTTGTCTCTGATAACTCTTCCATAAGACTCGAAGTTATGATATCAAAATGATCTTTCAGTATATCTGTAGCCTTCTTCAAAGATTCGGCAGGCTTAATGGACTTCTTAGTCCAGACCTCAAGAATGAGTTTGTCATAGTCTGTTCTCTTCTTAACACGAACATTCTCAGACATGAAATTTACTTTTAAAACAGGACTGAAAATTCCATCAAAATATATCATTTCTAGATCCTGATCTGTTTCTAATTCAGAAACAGGAACAAAACCCGTTCCAATTTCCGCATACAATTCCATGTAAACATTTGCCTTTTCATCAAGAGTTGCAATGTACTGCGTTGGATTTACAACTTCAATGCCAGTTGGTGTTCGAACATCTTCTGCCTTGATTACTCCCGGCCCTCTTTTTTCAACAGTTAGTTTAACCGGATCAGAAAAATCAAGTGCAGGCCTTAATTGAACCTTTTTTAGATTAAGAATGATTTCAAGAATATCTTCTTTAACACCATCTATTGTGTCGTATTCATGGTATTTATCAGGTATCTTTAGCTTTGTAATTGCCATACTTGGTATCGACGAAAGTAACACTCTCCTCAACGCATTACCTATTGTAACTGCATAACCTCTTTCCAATGGTGAAAAAACGAATTTTGTAAAATAACTATGCTCGTTTTCTCTCTCTTCCTCTATCTTTAAATCCTTAGGCATTACGAAATTTGTCATTGGTTTCGCCCCAAAATGGGGTCACACCTCCTTCCGGAAACTAAACTATTACTTAGAATAAAGCTCAATAATAGACTGTAAGTCAACAGGTACATCAAGCTCTTCTCTTTCAGGATATCTAACAAATGTTCCCTTCATAGCTTCAAAATCTACCTCAAGCCATGGAGGTGTGTTTCTCTCCTTTGCAGCTTCCGAATTCTCTTTAATATGGGGATTATCTTTTATCTTATCTTTAAACTCAACAATGTCTCCAGCTTCCAAAGAATAAGAAACCTTGCTAACCTTAACACCGTTTACTTTAACGTGTCCATGATTAACGAGTTGACGCGCCTGATTCCTGCTGGATGCAAAGCCCATTCTGTATAAAGCATTGTCTATCCTGGATTCTAAAATCTTCATCAGTGCTGATCCAGTTTCTTCGCTGCTTTTGCTAGCATTAAAGAAATACCTTCTAAACTGTCTTTCGAGAACTCCATACATTCGCTTGAGCGCCTGTTTTGAACGTAACTGAATACCATATTGAGTAAGTTTCTTTCTCATATTACCATGTTGTCCGGGAGCGAAAGGTCTCTTGACCTGTGGACATTTTGGGGTAAAACATTTTTCGCCCTTCAGATATAATTTAAAACCTTCACGACGACACATTTTACAAACCGGTCCTGTATACCTAGCCATTTACTTCCCTCCTTGTTTCATACTCTGCGTCTTCTTCTTGGTCTGCAGCCATTATGTGGAATAGGAGTGATATCCTTTATTGAATCCACACCAAGTCCGGCTGCTTGTATCGTTCTTATTGCCGCTTCTCTTCCTGAACCAGGCCCTTTAACTTCTATGGATACTCTTGTAATACCAAGCCTCAACGCTTCTTTGGCAACACTATCAGCTGCGAGTTGAGCGGCATAAGGAGTAGATTTTTTCGATCCAGCATAGCCAACCGTTCCACTCGATGCCCAGTGAATTGTATCTCCTTCGGGACTGGTAAGCGTTACAATAGTATTATTGAAACTGGATTTTATATGAACTACTCCTATATCATATGTAAGCTTTCGTTTTTTTCTCGTTACTCGTTTTCTTCTTTTTGCCTTAGCCATTCAATGCCCTCCCTTTATTTCTTCTTGATTCTACTGGTTCTGGGGCCTTTTCGGGTTCTTGCATTGGAATGCGTTTTCTGCCCTCTAACAGGTAACCCTTTTTTGTGTCTTTGCCCTCTATAACAACCTATTTCAATTAGTCTTTTTATGTTCCGATCATACTCCTGACGCAATTCGCCTTCGACCTTCAGATTCTCATTAATGTATTTGGCTATCGTGCTGATTTCTTCATCGGTAAGATCTTTTACCCTTTTTTCCCCATCTATATCAGCATCATTAATAATCTGTTTGGCCTTTGATGAACCTATGCCATAGATATAGGTAAGGGCTATCTTTGTCTTCTTATTATTTGGTAATTCGACACCAACAATTCGTGCCATATTTTCCCTCCTTAACCTTGTCTCTGATTATGCCTGGGATTCTTCTTGCAAACAACCCAGACTCTACCTTTGCGTTTTATTAATTTACAATGTTCACACCTTTTTTTTACTGAGGCTTTCACTTTCATTTTTGTTCTCCTCCCTTTTTGATCTTCTTACGGAAAACAATTCGTCCTTTTTCCAGATCGTAAATCGAGACTTCTACTACAACTCTATCTCCAGGGATGAGCCGTATGAAATTCTTTCTCATCTTTCCTGAAACATTAGCAGTCACGATGTGTTCATTATCCAGTTCAACTTTAAACATAGCGTTCGGCAATGTTTCAAGAACGACGCCTTCCATCTTTATAACATCATTCTTCTCTGCCATTACTTATTCACCCCTCACAATTTTGAAAGGACCCTTGCTGAATCATTTTCGATAACCAATGTGTTTTCAAAGTGTGCAGTCTTAGAACCATCAATAGTAACTGCAGTCCAACCATCCTCTAAAACAATAGTTCGATAATCACCTGCAGAAACCATAGGTTCGATGGCCAGGGTCATCCCGTTACGCAAATAATCACCTGTTCCAGATTTCCCATAATTGGGAATTTGTGGATCTTCATGAAGTTTACGACCAACCCCGTGACCAACATAATCTCTAATAATAGAAAACCCATTTTTCTCTACATGATTTTGTATTACTGCACCTAAATCACCAATCCGCTTTCCAGGAACAGCAATTTCAATAGCTTTTTGTAAAGCTTCCTTTGTGATTCTCATTAACCTGTGGTCTTCTTCCGAACATTTTCCAACACAAAATGTTCGTGCGGCGTCACCATAATATCCTTCTTTTGTTACTCCGCAATCTATTGATACAATATCTCCGCTCTTGAATATTTTGCTTTCCAGTGGAAATCCATGGACTATCTCTTCATTTACCGAAACGCAAAGAGCATATGGAAAACCGTTGTAACCTTTGAAAGCAGGCTTAGCATTTCTCTTTTCAATATGTTCATTGGCAGCCTTTTCAAGCTCATATGCAGAAATACCGGAACTTATCATTTCATACATAAGATCCAACACTTCTGCTACAATTTTAGCTGCACGTTCTATTTTAGCGACTTCTTCCTTACTTTTCAACCTTATCATTAAAGGCTCTCCAAATAATCAGTTACTGAACTAGCAAGTACACCAATATCTTTCGAACCATCAAATGTTTTTAGTTTACCCTGCGATTTGTAGAATTCGACAACACTTTTAGTATTTTTTATGTATACTTCATAACGGTCTCTTACTGTTTCAGGTTTATCATCATCTCTTTGCACGAGTTCGTTACCACATTCATCACAGATATTATCATTTTTTGGTTTCAACGAAAGCAAATTGTAAACCTTCCCGCAATTTGGGCAAACTCTTCTGCTTGATATTCTTTCTACTACTTCTTCTTCATTTACATCAATAAAGATGGCAATGTCAATTTTGTCACCCATTTCCTTAAGCATATATCTAAGTGACTCAGCCTGAACAGTGGTCCTGGGGAATCCGTCAAGAATGAATCCATCACTTGCGTCTTCCCTGCTGATTCTTTCTTTTACCAGCTTAATCATTAAATCGTCAGGAACCAGATCTCCTCTTTCGACGATATTGGCAACCTTTTTCCCCAGTTCGCTATTTGATGAGATCGCCTCCCTGAGCATATCTCCAGTAGATATATGGGGAATGTTGAACCTTTTTGAAATACTTTTTGCCTGGGTTCCTTTACCAGCTCCAGGAGGACCCAACAGAACAATATTCATTACATCATCGCCTTCCTTTGAGTCTTCCCTTTTTAATGAAACCTTCATAATGTCTGGCAATAAGGTGCGATTCTATCTGTTGCAGAATATCAAGCGCAACACCAACAGCGATAAGTGTGGACGTTCCACCAATCATTATTGAAATACCTACAAATCCCTGAATAACAGTTGGTAGAAGCGCAATAATTACGAGGAACAAAGCACCCAGGAAAGTAACTCTAGCCAGTACTCTACTTATGTATTGTTCAGTGGGATAGCCAGGCCTAATACCTGGAATATATCCTCCATAATTTCTTATATTACTTGAAACTTCTTTTACATCAAAAACCAACGTGCTGTAAAAATATGTAAAGAAGAAAACTAAGGCACCATACAAAGTTAAGTATAGCGGTGATGAGTATCCAAATAAATTACTAAGAAAATTTCCCTCAGGCAATATGGTTGATAACATCTGTGGTAAAGTCATTATTGCTGACGCAAAGATTATCGGAATAACTCCTCCCTGATTTACTTTAATTGGAATATGCGTTGATACACCACCATACACTCTTCTACCTGATACTCTTCGTGCATATTCTATTTCTATACGTCTTTCCCCAAGTTGAATATAGATTACTCCGACAACTGTAAGTAAGCTTATGCCAAGTAATACTGTCCACTGAACTGGAGAAAGTGATAATGCTGCCTGAGCAATATATTGCGGATAACGAGATACGATTCCTGCAAAAATCAAAACAGAAATACCATTACCAATTCCTTTTTCTGTTATTCTTTCACCCAGCCAAAGTAGAAACATTGTTCCGGCCAGCAGTGAAACTGTTGCCAATAACACAAAAACCATTCTGCTAGGCATTGCTATTATACTTGCATCGCCTGATAAACCAAGAGTTATAAAGAAGCCCTGAATAACTGCAAGAAAAACTGTCAAATATCTCGTGTATTTGGCATACTTCTTCTTCCCCTCTTCACCTTCACGTAGCATTTCTTTCAGTCTGGGCATAACAGCTGTTAACAGCTGAAGCATAATCGATGCATTAATATATGGAGTAACACTCAGTGCAAGTACAGAAAAATTCCTTAAAGCCCCGCCTGTGAAAACATCAAAGAAGCCAACAAAACCACCAGCAGCTCCTGTTTGTAGTCCGGAAAAGTAGCTGGACCATGCTTCAATATTTACACCTGGTATTGGTATATAAATACCCAATCGAAAAATGGCTAATGCAAAAAAAGTAAAGAGGATTCTATCTCTCAACTCGGGTATTTTAAAGGCGTTTTTAAGAGCTTTCCACATACTAGACCACCTCGGCTTTTCCGCCAGCAGCTTCTATTTTTTGCTTTGCCGAAGCGCTGAAAGCATTTACCTTTACAATAAGTTTCTTTGTTAATTCACCTTTTCCAAGTATTTTAACTCCATCATTGTATTTCCTGATAATGTTTTTTCCCTTCAATTTCTCAGCAGTAACTTCTTCCCCATCTTCAAAATATTTTTCCAGCATAGCAACATTTGTAACCGAATAACGTGTCGCATGCCTGTTTTTGAATCCCTTGACCGGTACTCTTCTATAAAGGGGTGTTTGTCCTCCCTCAAAGAAAGATCTGACCTTTCCTGTTCCTCTACCTTGACCTTTATGTCCTCTTCCGGAGGTTTTTCCTCTTCCGCTGCCTACTCCGTGACCAAGTCTTTTTGCTTTTCTTCTTGATCCGGGAGTTGGTTTAAGCTGGTCAAGCGTGAATGCCATGTTTATTCTACCTCCTTCATTCTTTTATCTCTTCTACTTCTAAGAGATGCTCAATCTTTTTTATCATTCCACGAATTTGAGGTGAATCTTCAAGGATTCTAGAGCTCTTAACCTTCCTCAAACCCAGTGCTTTTGCTGTTCTTCTTTGTCTATAATCATAACCCAAAGGACTTTTCTTTAATGTTATCTTTAGTTTTCCAGCCACGATTATTCCTCCTCAGTAACTCCATTAAAAACTTCTTTCACTGAAATATTCCTGAGTTTCGCATATTCCTTTGGTGACATAATTTCATTCAATCCATTAAATGTCGCTCTAGCAAGATTAAGTAAATTGGTAGATCCAAGTGCCTTGGTTAAGATATTCTTAATCCCAGCCATTTCTACTACAGCACGTACCGAAGAACTGGCAATAATTCCAGTACCAGGTCCGGCGGGTTTTAAAAGAACCTTAGATGCTCCCTGACGTCCATCTATTTCATGCGGAATTGTGTCATTAATCACAGGAACATCTATAATATTTTTCTTGGCTGTCATTATCGCCTTCCTAATAGCTGCTGGAACTTCCCTTGCACTTGCAATTCCCAGACCTACTTTACCATTTTTGTTCCCTACAACTGCAGTCACTCTAAATGATAAGTTTTTTCCACCTGCAACTACTTTTGTCACTCTTTTGATTTCAATAATTCGTTCTTCAAATTCCTGTTCTTCTATTTTTTCCTTTACAGGGGTATTGCGTTTTTTGGAATCGGGCATTCAATGCACCTCCTCAAAATCTCAGTCCGCTCTCACGTGCGGCCTCTGCGAGAGATTTTACTCTACCGTGATACTTAAAACCACCTCTATCAAAGACAACTTCTTTTATTCCCTTTTCAATGGCCCTCTCCGCTATTAATTTTCCTACTTCAGAAGCCGCTTTTTTGTTCCATGTCTTCGACATTTTCTCTTTTATTTCTTTATTAACTGTTGAAGCTTGGACAAGTGTGGTCCCGGTTGTATCATCTATAATCTGAGCATACATATGTTTTTCACTTCTGAAAACAGCCAAACGTGGGCGTTCAGATGTTCCCTTTATCGTTGTTCTTATTTTCAAATGCCTTCTTTGCCTTAGCTGCTTTCTTACATTCTTCTTTACCTTCACGGGACATGCCTCCTTTCATTAAACCTTTTTACCAACTTTTGTTCTTATGTATTCGCCTTCGTACCTAATCCCTTTTCCTGAATAAACGTTAGGTATACGCCATCTTTTAATATTGGCGGCAACCTGTCCCACTAAATATTTATCAATACCTCTTATAATAACTGATGTCGCAGCAGGTACTTCAAAGGTTATCCCTTCGGGTGGTTCAATTTCTATTGGATGAGCATAACCGAGGTTCAGAACAAGTTTTTTTCCTTGAAGTTGAGCTCTATAACCTACACCAACTATTTTAAGCCTTTTTTCATAACCCTCGGAAACACCATCAACCATATTTCTGAGATGTGCCCAGTAGGTTCCTGCATGCATAGCAATTCTTCTTCGATCGCTATTCCTTTGAGCTTTATCAAAGTTAGGATATACCCATATTTCTTTGTCTTTTATTTCGATATTTGCGTAATCGCCAAATTCATGCTTTAGTTCGCCTTTTGGCCCTTTGACTACAATTGCATTGTCTGTTTTTTTAACCTCTACCTTATCAGGGAAAGTAACAGGTTTTTTTATCATTCTCGACATTTTAGACCCTCCTGATTACCAAACGTAGCATATTACTTCGCCGCCAACTCCAAGATTTCTGGCTTCTTTATCCGTAATTAAGCCTTGTGAAGTACTTATGACAGCAATACCCATACCAGATTTTACCTTTGGCAATTTGTCTTTTTTTACATAAATTCGTCTGCCAGGTTTCGAAACTCTCACTATTCCATTGATTACTCGTTCCCTGTGACGTCTATCACCGGAATATTTCAGGAAAACCTTCAATATTCCCTGTTTTCCATCCTCAATGTATTTGTAATCTTCAATGTATCCTTCTTTTTTCAACATATCGACAACAGCTCGCTTAAGGTTAGACGCAGGTATATCTACTGTTTCTTTAAATGCTGCGTTTGCGTTCCTGATCCTTGTGAGCATGTCGGCTATGGGATCACTCCACATGTAATTCCCTCCTCACCAACTTGCTTTTTTAATTCCGGGGAGTTTCCCTTCGGAAGCTAGTTTTCTGAAACAAACTCTACATAATCCAAATTCTCTATATACAGCTCTAGGTCTTCCACAAACATGACATCTATTGTATTTTCTCACTTTATACTTTGGTTCTTTCTTCCATTTGGCTATAAGTGATTTCTTTGCCATTCTTTACCTCCTTACGTTTGCTGCTTGAAAGGCATTCCAAATGATCTGAGCAGTTCTCTTGCTTCTTCGTCCGTATCAGCAGTGGTAACGATTATGATATCCATTCCCTGAACTCTTTTTACATTGGCTGGTGTAATTTCTGGAAAAACAAGCTGCTCAGGAAGTCCAATTGAAAAATTCCCTCTTCCATCAAAACTGTCAGGATTAACGCCTCTGAAGTCTCTTAACTTTGGGAGCACAACGTTAATAAGCTTGTACAAAAAGTTATACATTTTTGAACCTCTTAGAGTTACCTTAAGGCCCAGGGGCATTCCTTTCCTGATCTTAAAATTAGCTATACTCTTTTTTGCAAGAGTAACAACAGGTTTCTGCCCGGCCAATTCTGCCAATTCTTTAGCGTGCATTTCTATGAGATCGGGATTCTTGGAGCCTTCACCAATACCCATGTTTATGCTAATTTTAACCAGTTTTGGAACTTCGAGCTTATTTGAATAACTGAACTTCTCCATCATAGAAGGAATGACTTCCTTATTATAACTATCTTTGAGTGGGATGTAATTTTCTGTCATTCAATATTCCTCCCTATTAAACCTTATCAACAATTTCTCCGCACTTCTTGCATATACGGACTTTATCTCCATTTTCAAGAACCTTGTGTTCTACTCGTGTTGCTTTATCACAATTAGGACATACCAGCATTACTTTACTGGCGTATATGGGGGATTCTCTTTCAATTATTCCACCCTCTCTGTACTGATTGGTTGGTCGCTGGTGTTTTTTTGTAAAATTTACACCCTGAACAATTACTTTGTTTTCTCTCGGTATAACTTTCATTACCTGTCCAATTTTGCCCTTATCTTTTCCGGAAATAACTTTAACTCTATCTTCCTTCTTTATCCTCATAGACATTTTTATCACTCCTTACCATACTTCCTGTGCAAGTGATGCGATTCTTGAAAAACCTTTTTCCCTTATCTCTCTTGCAATTGGTCCAAAAACACGGGTTCCACGAGGTTGGTTTAGGTTATCAATTAGAACAGCTGCGTTATCATCAAATCTTATATAGGTTCCATCATTTCGTTTTACTTCTTTTTTGGTTCTAACAACAACCGCTTTAACAATTTCACCTTTCTTTATATTCGTGTTTGGAACCGCTTCTCTAACAGAAGCAACCACGATATCACCCAGAGATCCATATTTCTTTTTGAAGCCCCCTGTAACCTGCAATACCCTGATTACTCTTGCACCAGAGTTGTCAGCTACCCTCAGGTGAGATTCTAATCTTATCATTCCTCCTCACCTCCAGGAATATCTTCAACGGCTTTGGGTGTTTCGGAAAGATCTTTATCTTCTCCTCTAAATACTGTCTTTCTTATTGTTCTTGTTACTTTAAATCTCTTGTTCTTGCTAATAGGCTTACATTCCATTATTTCAACAATATCGCCTGTTACACACTTTCCTTCTTCATCATGAGCCTGATATTTTTTCGAATGCTTTACTGTTTTTCCGTAAAGTGGATGTATAAACCTTCTATCAACGCTTACTACAACCGTCTTATCCATTTTGTCACTTACCACAGTTCCTACTAATCTCTTTCTTGGCATAATGTTACCTCCTTATTCCGAGCTCTCGTCCACGGAGGATTGTTTTAATCCTGGCTATATCCTTTTTAACAAATCCTATCTGTGAGTGATTTTTTAGTCTGTTCATCTCAAGCTGGAATCTTAAATCCATCAGTTTTCTCTTTGAATCATCCAACATTTGCTTTAATTCATCATCAGTGAACTTCTGCAATTCCTGAGCTTTCATCAGAGTTCACCTCCTATATGATGTCGTGCTACAACTCTTGTTCTTACAGGCAGTTTTGCAGCGGCTAATCTTAGTGCCTCTTTTGCCAATTTTTCATCAACTCCACCTATCTCAAAAAGAATCTTTCCCGGTTTAACTACTGCAGCCCAGCCTTCAACTTCACCTTTTCCTTTACCCATTCGTACACCAATACCTTTTGAGGTTAACGGTTTATCGGGGAAAATTCTTATCCACATTTTTCCATTTCGTTTCATCGTTCTCATCATGGCGATTCTGCACGCTTCAATTTGTTGAGAGGTTATCCAGTGAGGTTCAAGTGATTTCAAACCCCAATCTCCAAAATGTACTAAAGTTCCACCTTTGGCTTCGCCTTTAACTCTTCCTCGTTGTTGTTTTCTATATTTCACCCTCTTGGGCATTAACATCTTACTAAACCTCCCTTCTTACTTATCTCAAACTTCAACGTCACCTTTATAAACCCAAACCTTAACTCCTATGATTCCCATTTTTGTATGCGCATCACAGTAACCATAATCAATATCCGATCTTAATGTTTGCAAAGGTAATCTTCCTTCCAAAAACCATTCAGTTCGAGCAATATCAGCTCCGTTAAGTCTACCTGAGACCATTATTTTAATTCCCTTTGCTCCTTTTCTCATGGCTGTGAAAAGGGCTCGTTTCATGGCTCTTTTATAAGATGCTCTGCGTTCTATCCTGGATGCAATATCCTGAGCCACAAGTTCTGCATCTGTCTCGGGTGTTTTAACTTCTTCAATATTTAATTGGAGTCTTCTTTTAATCATATTCTCTAGCTCGTTTCTGAGTTTCTTAACTTCAGAACCTTTCTTACCGATTATTACTCCAGGACGGGCTGTCATTACTGTTATATCAACCTTTCCTGCTTCTTGACGTTCGATACTAATATCTGAAACGCCCGCTGCACGATAGTTTTTCTTCAAGTAATCTCTTATTTTGATATCTTCCAGGAGATACTCTTCATAGTTCTTTTCATTTATCCAGCGAGCCTTCCATTGTTTCGAGACGCCTAATCTAAAGCCATAGGGATGAACTTTTTGACCCACCTATCATTCACCTCGCTCTTCTTTCTCTTGAGGACTATTTTCAGTCTCTTCTCTCTCTCTATCTCTAACTGCTATTTTGATATGACAGAAGCGCTTGAGTAAAATATCAGCCCTTCCTCTGCCTCGTGCCCAAAGTCGCTTCATTCTTGGCCCATCATCAACAACTGCTTCACTAACGTAGAGTGCATCTACATTCATACCAAAGTTATTCTCAGCATTCGCAACAGCTGATTTGAGAACTTTATGAGCAACTCTGGCTGGTTTGGTTGGAGTAAATTCAAGTATTTGAAATGCTTCTCCAACATTTTTGCCTCGGATTGTGTTCACAATTGATCTGGCCTTTCGTGGAGATAATCTTATATATCTAGCCACTGCCTGCGCTTCAATAACAGGTTTGGAGGCCTCTTGTTCTTTTCTATTTCTGTGAAATACTGAACGTTTCACCGATTTTTCTGGCATACACTACCTCCTTTAAACCTTTAATTGACCTTTTTTTACCTTCTTCTCAGAGTGTCCACCAAATCTCCTGGTCGGTGCGAACTCTCCAAGTCGATGCCCGATCATATTCTCTGAAATATAAACGGGAATATGCTTCATTCCATTATATACAGCAATTGTATGTCCTATCATTTCGGGTACAATCATGGATGCTCTGCTCCATGTTTTGAGGGGTTTCTTTTCACCTTTTTCATTCATTTCGCGTACTTTTTTCAGTAGTTTAGGATAAACATATGGTCCTTTTTTCTTTGAACGAGACACCTAAAATCACCTCCTGCCCTTCTTCTTTCTTCTTTGAACGATGAGTTTATCTGATGGTTTTTTCTTTCTTCTTGTTTTATATCCTTTTGCAGGAATCCCCCAGGGGCTTTTCGGTATATGTCCTTTACTCCTTCCTTCACCACCCCCCATAGGGTGATCAACAGGATTCATTGTCATTCCTCTGACTGTAGGTCGAACTCCTAACCAGCGCTTTCTTCCTGCTTTTCCATGTATTTCATTGGAATGTTCTTCATTACCCACCATACCGACTGTTGCCATGCATTTTGCAATAACCCTTCTCAATTCACCAGAAGGCATCTTAATCAATGCATATCTTCCTTCTCTGGCCATCAACTGAGCATATGTTCCTGCTGAGCGCGCAATTTGTCCACCTTTTTTAGGCGAAAATTCTATATTGTGCACGATACTACCAACAGGTATATTTTCAAGTGGAAGTGCATTTCCTACGGAAATCTCAGCATCAGGTCCGTTCTCTATGGTGTCACCAATTTTTAACCCTTTTGGGGCCAGGATATATTTTTTCTCGCCGTCTGCATATTTTAACAAAGCTATTCTTGCAGTTCTATTGGGGTCATATTCAAAATCTATAACCTTCGCAGGAACCCCTATTTTAGAACGTTTAAAGTCGATGATTCTGTAATAACGCTTTGTCCCACCACCATGATGTCTTACTGTAACCCTTCCATGATGGTTTCTTCCGCCTTTTTTCTTAATTATTTTAGTCAATGATTTTTCCGGTTCCTTTTTCGTTATCTCCTTATAATCAGGAAGTAACATTTCTCTCCTACTGGGAGTAGCTGGTTTAAACTTTCTCAGAGCCATATCAAATCACCTCTCAGTGCTGGCCTTCAAGTTCTTTTATTCGATATCCTTCAACTAGTGTTACAACTGCCTTTTTCCAGGATCTGCTTCGACCTGTGTAAACGCCCCTTCTTTTTGGTTTACCAGCAACGTTTGAAACATTAATTCTTTTTACTTTTACTGAAAATAATTCTTCAATTGCCTTTTTGATTTTATACTTGTTTGCCTTTGGATGAACTTCAAAATAGTATTTGTTGTATTCTGCATCTCTTACGGTTTTCTCGGTTGTTAGCGGTTTTATGATTACATCATTATTGGACAATTCTAATTTGGCCATTAACCGAGCACCTCCTCAATTTTTTCAATTAAAGCCGTGGTCAAAACAATTTTCTCGTATTTAAGCAGATCAAATACATTCAGCCCATCTATGTTATTAGCATTACCTGCATTTGTTGTGTTTCCCGGGTTGTCTGCTATGATTACCTTTACATTTCTAAGGTTTCTTCCAGAAGTCTTTACATTTTTATACTTCTCTGTTTTCCATGGCAAGACAAACAACACTTTATCATCTTTGTTTAAACCAAGATTTTCAAGAAGTTTCTTAAACTCTTTTGTTATTGGTTTATCAAAAGCAACATCATCAATTACAATAATGTTCTTCTCCTGAAATCTAAGACTAAGCGCAGACTTCAATGCTAATTTTTTCATTTTTTTGTTTAATTTTTTTGACCAATCCTTTGGCTTTGGTCCGTGAGTAACGCCACCATGACGCCATAGAGGACTTCTTGTTGTTCCAACACGGGCCCTACCAGTTCCTTTTTGAGGCCAGGGCTTTCTGCCTCCACCTCTTACTTCTGCCCTTTCTTTTGTTGAAGCAGTACCAGCCCTTCTAGAAGCCAACTGCATGTCAACATAGCGAAACATAACATCGTTATTAGGCTCAATATTGAATATTGAATCCTTTAATTTTGCTGATCCCACATTCTTTCCGTTAATATCGAGGATATCTATCTGAGCCATAATTGTTCCTCCTTCCAAACATCAACTTCGGGGTTATTCCTTACCTTTAACAACAACAAGGCTACCCCTCGCTCCCGGGACTGAACCATTAACTGCTATTAGGCCTTTTTCCTCATCTACTACTATAACTTCAAGATTTTTTGTCGTGATACTTTCGTTGCCATATCTTCCTGGCATTTTCTTGCCTTTCCAAATCTTGGCTGGATCAGTGTGTTGTCCAACCGAACCAAGTTCCCTATGGAATTTTGAACCATGACTGGCTTCTCCACCTTTAAAATTCCATCGTTTCATTGCTCCTGCAAAACCTTTTCCTTTACTTTTGCCTGAAATGTCTACCTTTTCTCCATCTGAAAAAATGCTCACTGTGATTACGTCGCCGACATTGTAATTATCAATATTATCCACCCTGATTTCCTTGATTATTTTATGTGGCTTAACGTTAGCTGCTTCAAATGATTTCAGTATCGGTTTTGTCAACAACTTCTTTGCTCTATTTTCTGAAAGCTCCTCAAATCCTAATCTTATCGCATCATACTCTCCATCTGAGGCAGTTTTCTTCTGAACGACCGTACAGGGTCCAGCTTTGATGATAGTAGCACCGTATGATACTCCATCTCTGTACACTGTGGTCATTCCAAGTTTTCTGCCAATTATACCTTTCATGAGTGCACCTCCACTCGATCACTTCTCAAAGTTTAATCTCAACATCTACACCTGCGGGTAAATCAACCTTCATCAATGAGTCTATAGTTTTTGGTGTAGGATCAACTATTTCAATAAGTCTTTTATGCACCAGCTTTTCAAACTGCTCCCTGGAATCCTTATATTTATGTGGAGACTTCAATACTGTATATAATGTCCTTTCTGTAGGTAAAGGAACGGGTCCTGAAACATGTGCATTGGTTATTTTAACCGCTTCCACAATCTTCTTGGCGGACATGTCGAGCAGTCTATGGTCATAAGCCTTGAGCCTTATCCTGATTTTTTGTTTGGCCATGCCTTCGGTTCCCTCCTTCTTAAAAGGTGGGGGGATAATTTTTCTCCCCCACCATTCCATAAATTCTATCATCACTCAATGATGTCACTAACTACTCCAGCTCCAACTGTTCTTCCACCTTCTCTAACAGCGAATCTCATGCCTTTTTCAACTGCTACAGGATAAATAAGCTCAACATCCATTACAACGTTGTCACCAGGCATAACCATTTCTACACCTTCAGGTAAGTCTTTTAGCTCACCAGTAACATCCGCTGTTCTCATATAAAACTGTGGCCTATAACCCTTTGTAAATGGTGTATGTCTTCCGCCTTCCTCTTTCTTCAAAACATAGATGTTAGCTTTGAAGTGTCTATGAGGTGTAATTGAACCAGGCTTTGCAAGCACCTGCCCACGCTTAACTTCATCTTTACCGACACCTCTGAGTAGACAACCTACATTGTCTCCAGCCTGGCCTTCATCAAGGAGTTTTCTGAACATTTCTACCCCTGTGACAACGGTTTTTCTTGTTTCATATGAGAGTCCTATTATTTCAACTTCATCTCCAACGCGTACGATACCTCTTTCAATTCTTCCGGTTACAACTGTTCCTCTGCCTGTAATTGAGAAAATATCCTCAACAGGCATAAGGAATGGTTTGCTTGTATCTCTCTCAGGTTCCGGAAAGTAACTATCTATTGCATCAAGCAGCCCATAGATACTCTTCATTTCGGGAGCATCTTCGCTTTCTGCTTCCAATGCCTTCAATGCTGAACCTTTAACTATTGGAATTTCATCTCCGGGAAATTCATAATTAGTCAGAAGTTCTCTTACTTCTTCTTCAACCAATTCAACAAGCTCTTCATCATCAACCATATCGGTTTTGTTGATATAAACAACCATAGCTGGAACGTTTACCTGCCTTGCCAATAGAACATGTTCTCTCGTCTGAGGCATGACACCATCAGTTGCTGCCACAACCAAAATAGCCCCGTCCATCTGGGCTGCGCCTGTGATCATGTTCTTAATATAATCAGCGTGACCCGGACAATCAATATGAGCGTAGTGTCTCTTTTCTGTCTGATATTCGATGTGTGCTACGTTGATTGTTATTCCTCTTGTTTTCTCTTCTGGAGCTTTGTCAATTGAATCAAAGGCTGCAAAATCTGCCATTCCCTTGAAATGCAAAGCTTTTGTAATTGCTGCGGTTAATGTTGTTTTTCCATGGTCAATATGACCAATAGTTCCAATGTTCAGATGTGGTTTAGTTCTTTCAAACTTCTCTTTAGCCATTTTTCTCCCTCCTCTATCCAAATGGTTGGGTATTTTAAGATCCTAAGATCTTTTCTGCAACCTTATCTGGTACTTCAGCGTAGTGGGCAAATTGAATCATGTGTGTGGCTCGCCCCTGAGACAGTGATCTTATGACTGTCGCATATCCAAATAACTCTGATAGTGGAATAAGTGCCTTGATAATTCTCAATTTTCCTTTATTTTCAAAACCTTCAATGCGGGCTCTTCTTGAATTCATGTCAGCAACAATGTCACCCATGTAGTCCTCCGGTGTTGTGACCTTTACAGACATCACAGGTTCCAATAGCGTTGGGTTTGCATTTTTTACTGCCTTTTTAAATGCCATAGACGAGGCTATTTTAAAGGCTATTTCCGACGAATCAACTTCATGATATGAACCATCAACAAGGGTAGCTTTAACATTTACCATCGGGTAACCCGCAAGAACTCCTGTTTGTATTGCTTCGCGTATACCTGTTTCAACAGATGGAACATATTCTTTAGGTACAACTCCACCCCTGGATTTATCTTCAAAGATGAAATCTTCTTCTCCCGGTTCAATTTCTATCACGACATGTCCGTACTGTCCGCGTCCACCGGTTTGCCTTACGTATTTCTCTTCAGCTTTCGCGGATTTTCTTATTGTTTCTTTATATGTAACCTGTGGATGGCCGGTTCTAAACTTTGCCTTAAATTCTCTTTTAATACGCTCCAGCACAACCTCTAAATGAAGCTCACCCATTCCAGAAAGTATCGTATCACCTGTATCACGGTCTACATATGCTTGCAAGGATGGATCCTCATCCGACAGCGCTACCAACCCTTTTGTAAGCTTATCAAAATCCTCTTTTGAGTCTGCTTCTAAAGCTATAGAAATTACAGGTTCAGGAAATTCCATCGTTTCAAAAAGTATTTTCTTATCACCTGATACGATGGTTTCTCCCGTTATTGTATCTCTCATGCCAACCATAGCGACAATGTCACCAGCTCTTACATAATCAACCTCTTCTCGTTTATCAGCATGCAAGAAAAGCAACCTTGAAACTCTTTCTTTTTTATTCTTAACAACGTTATAAACATAAGAGCCTTTACTCAGCGAACCTGAATACACTCTCACAAATGTGACTTTCCCTACGAATGGGTCAACCATTATTTTAAAGGCAAGTCCAACAAACGGTCCATCTATGTCAGGATAAACCAAAATTTCTTCCTTCGTTTCAGCATCTTTTCCTTTCACAGGTGGCAAATCAAGCGGTGATGGAAGATAATCTACAATCGCATCCAGTAGTGGCTGAACTCCCTTATTCTTGAAGGCAGATCCACACAGTACAGGTACTATATGATTACCCAATGTACCCTTTCTTATGGCCTTAACAAGCCGCTCTGAAGTAATTTTTTCACCTTCAATATATTTTTCCATAAGTTCTTCGTCAAATTCAGCGACATGCATTATCAAATTTTCTCTATGTTCCTCTACTTTATCCATATATCTTTCAGGAATATCTTCATAGCCAAAATCCATGCCGTCTTCACTGTACCATCTTATTACCCGCATTCTTACGAGATCAATTACGCCTTCAAAATCAGATTCAGCACCTATGGGCAATTGAACCGGTACCGGATTTGTTTCCAATTTTTTTACCATGCTTTCAACTGCTTCTTCAAAGTCCGCTCCAATTTTGTCCATTTTATTCATGAAAGCTATACGTGGAACATTATACTTGCTTGCTTGACGCCATACAGTCTCGGACTGTGGTTCTACTCCTGCCTGAGCATCAAAGACCGCAATAGCTCCATCCAGTACCCTGAGTGATCGTTCAACTTCAATAGTGAAGTCAACGTGCCCGGGCGTATCGATAATATTAATTCGAAAATCTTTCCAAAAACACGTTGTTGCAGCAGATGTGATTGTAATTCCTCTTTCTTTCTCCTGGTCCATCCAATCCATAGTTGCTGTTCCTTCATCGACGTTGCCAAGCTTGTATTTTCTTCCCGTATAGTAAAGCATACGCTCGGTCGTTGTGGTTTTACCAGCGTCAATATGGGCCATTATTCCTATGTTTCTTACCTCATCAAGGTTCGTATAACGTTCCTTCAAAACAACTTCCTCCTGTTACTCAAGAACACTGTTACCATCTGAAGTGTGAATAGGCCTTTCCAGCTTCTGCCATTCTGTGCACTTCTTCTTTTCTCTTGAATGCAGCTCCGCTTCCGTTGTATGCATCAACGAGTTCCATCATTAATCGTTCGCTCATTGGTCTGCCTTTTTTGTTTCGACTTGCATTTAATATCCATCTTAAAGCAAGCGAAAGTGCCCTCTCTTCAGGAACTTCAAAAGGTATCTGATATGTTGCTCCACCAACTCTTCTCGGGCGAACCTCTAATAGAGGCTTCACATTTTCAAGAGCTTGCCTGAACGCTTCCATTGGTGGTTTTCCAGTTTTTTCAGCCAGTCCGTCAATGGCTTTATAAACTATCGTCTTGGCCCTGGCTTTTTTACCGTCAACCATTAAACGATTGATAAGTTTTCCTACATAAAAATTGTTATATACCGGATCAGGTTGAATTTCTCTTTTTTCCGCTCTTCTTCTTCTCACTGAGGGTTAACCTCCTTATTTCTTAGATCTTTTAGCCCCGTATCTGCTTCGGGACTGTTTTCTATCTGCAACTCCTTCTGCATCAAGAACCCCTCTGATTACTTTATATCGAACTCCAGGTAAATCTCTTACTCTTCCTCCACGTACCAAAACCACAGAGTGCTCCTGAAGGGTATGTCCTTCTCCAGGAATATATGCAGTAACTTCGGTCCCATTTGATAGTCTAACCCTTGCAATTTTTCTCAACGCAGAGTTAGGTTTTTTCGGGGTCATTGTAGACACTCTAACACAAACTCCCCTTTTTTGGGGATTATTTTCCAGTGCAGGCGACTTAGACTTTTTGGTCACTTTTTTTCTACCACTTTTTATTAACTGATTAATTGTAGGCATGCGGTTTTGTTCCGCCTCCTTTCAAAGATATGCCAAGACTCATTTTACAATGTAGACTTTAACCTGTCAATCCATAGTTTTATCTAATTGCCAGAGGTTCGTTAAATTTACACAATCTTTACTTTATGAAAAGTATTCAAAGAGTTTCATATAGGAAATTAATTCATTAAACCTCCCCTCTTTAAATGCTTCATCAAGGGTTTGAAGATGTAGGAGTAAATTCTGAAGATCATTTAAAGAATACTTTTTCTGCAAATCAGGTTGTTCTTCGTCATCCCGTGAAAATCTAAAACCAATGATATTTGCTATAGTGCTGGTTTTGCATTGCAATTTCTTTGCTATATTTTTTATTGTATTCCAGTTATATTTTTCTTCAATATTCAGTTCAGCTTTTATCCTCCCAGTGGTTGTTACTATTCTAGTAAGAACAGCTATTATTATCGGGAAAGTGCTTCTTTCTCTAATTAATTCAAAAGGCAGGCTATTAACTTTACCACGTAACAGACTGTATGCGAATTCAGTGTAATTTTTTTCCTGGAAAACATATGAATATTTTTCAATATCACTCTCTGTAATTGTTCTCTCAAGTATTCCAAGTTTTTTTAACTCCGAATAAATCAACTCTTCGCTGGTACCAACTGACTCAAACATCTTTTCACTTGCTCTCTTGGTTATTTCTACATTTAAACCTTTAGACAATTTTGTTATATGGTTTAGCCACAATTCCTTTTTCCAGGGAGGTGGCAGTTCAAATGATTTCTTTTTACATCCTTTTATCTTTAGGTTCCCGTCAACAAATAAATCTGTATTTTCTGGTAATATAAAACTCTCTAAGAATTTTATAAATTTCTGAACTTCTTCTTTTTTCCATTTAGCCAGCTGTTTAACATAGATTGCATTTGATTGGCTAAACATATTATTACTGCCTATGAAATCTCTTATCTTTGATAGCTTATCATTGTCCTCAGGAAAAACGGTTTTATAATTGGGTCTTACTGATTTAATAAACATTTTCTTTAGAATAAGACTGTCTCCAATCAAACAGTAAATCAAGTTTATGTTTCTCCTTTTTATTCTTTTAACCAAATGGATAACGTTTCTGAAGGTCCCATTCCTGGCTCTGGTTTTTGCTTTACTACCTGTCCTGTTCCATATATCTTAACATCTTTAATACTATATAACTCAGTGATTTCTATCACATCATGTAACGTATAGCCGGTAAGATCAGGCATCTTCCATTCATATATATTCAGTGTGTTAGGTTCTTTTGCAGGTTTAAACATCAAATTCTTCACTATCTCAGCAAATACCGGTCCAGCTACGCTACCTCCATAATACTCCTCACCCCGGGGATTATCGATAAATACCACCAGAGAATATTTAGGATTCTCGAGAGGGAAAAACCCCCAAAATAATGAATAATAGTCCTCATCACTGTATGCACCGCCCACTGCTTTTTGTGCAGTCCCGGTTTTACCTCCAATTCTCATACCATCTACCCTTGCACGAGTCCCTGTACCGCTTGCCACAACTGATTCAAGAACAGGAATCATTTTTTCTACAATGTCCAGGGGAATTGGTGTTCTTTCTATTTCAGCTTCTGTTTTTCTTATTTTGCGAGCCCCCGAAACTGCATTAACAAACGTTGGTTGAACAAGATTACCCCTCGCTGGATAAACATTGAGCGCTCTTGTTAGCTGAAATATATTTACGCCAAGTCCCTGACCTATTCCAAACTGATATGGGGAAATTAATGACCAGTATAAGGGTTTTGCAAGCAAACCAGGAGTTTCACCAGGTAAATCCACGCCCGTCTTCTTTCCAAAACCCATAGTAACCAACTGATTGTAAAAAGCTTCTTTTCCAATATTATCAACAATATGCTGAATTACCTGCACTGTTGCAACGTTACACGAATTTCTTATAGCATCATGAAATGTCTGAAGACCATGTTTTTCACCTTCTGTATCTCTTATGATTATATCAAGGTTTTCCACTGGCTTTATTGAACCATCACAGGTAAACGTAGTTTCAGGTGTAATAGAATGAGTTTTCAAAGCTATCCCATATATTACTGGCTTTATTGTAGACCCAGGTTCAAATATACCCATCAAACCCGTATCCCATGGGAATGTATTGGCATAAGCCACAATTTTTCCAGTGTTACTTTCCATAAGAAGTGCCACTCCACCATCTGAGTTGTTTTCTTCAACTGCCTTTTCAACCTTTTGATAGATCATTTTTTGGATATCCAGATCAATGGTTAAGTAAACATCATCACCGTTTTCAGCAGGCTTTTCAATCTTCTGAGTTAAAGTTCTTTTTATGGTTCCATCTTCTTTTCCCGAAAGAAGTTCATTGTAGCTTGCTTCGACACCCTGTGTGGGCTCCTGTCCTTTTTTGAATGAACCTATAATTTTCTCAATTCCATATCCACTGTAAGACAATCTTTCTGTTGTCATTTCGACGGATACAAATTTTCGAATATTTCGTGACAATTTCTTTGAAAGATTTTCCATTGTTTCGTAGCTACCAAGAAGCATAAATCTGGTAGTTTTAAGCTTTTTTCTTATCTCTTCAACGCTAATGTCGAAATTACGATTTAGTGTCTCTATGATGTTTTCTAACTCAATATCAGACACTGTACGATTCATGAAATCAACATCAAGCCATGCCTGATACTGTAGGACATCATTGGCAAGCACTTCACCGTTTCGATCGTAAATTGTTCCCCTTACAGCAGGTATACTGTTTACTTTGACTGTTATCGGAATTTTGTATTCAGTAAATACTGAAACATGCAATACCCTACCGCCTAGCACAACGGTTACCATTATTATGAGTACATATAGTATAGATACTCTGCTTGAGAGTTTGTTTATACTGCTAACACCTCACGTATTAGAATATTCAGTTGTCCAGCTCAGAACCAACAACAGTCTCCAGATAAGCAATCTCACGCGTTAAACTATCAATGCGCGTTCTCATCTGGACTATACCCTCTCTCTTCTCTCTCGCCTGCGATGCCATTTTGTCAGTTTCATTACCAAAATGAAGTGGTAAGACAATGGAGACTGCAATAGAAAGAAAAATAACTATAACCTGTAAAGCCGTTATAAAGCCCCACGTTCCTGCACGAGCATGAACGTACTCGCGCGTTACTGTCTGCGATTTTCTCCGCTTCGCTGTGATAACTTGCACGAGATGTTCCTCCCTTCAAATCCGCTCCGCTGCCCTCAGTTTTGCACTTCTTGCCCGAGGGTTGTGCTCTACTTCACTTTTTGATGGAGTTAAGGGTTTTTTTGTTAGAACATTCAGTTTTCCCCCTTGTAGATCCCTGAACGTTCTTTTAACAACTCCATCTTCCAGTGAATGAAAAGAAATAACAACGACCCGACCTCCGGGTACCAAATAATGGGGTATTTTGTAAAGAGTTTTTTCAATGTTATCCAGTTCTTGATTTACCTCAATCCTTATAGCCTGAAATGTTCGCGTTGCAAAATGCTTTCTTCCATATCTAAATTTTGGTGGTAATGCTTTTCTGATTGCTTCAACCAAATCAAAGGTAGTATAAACAGGCCTCCGCTTTACAATTGATCTGGCTATACGTCTTGCAAACCGTTTTTCCTGACCGTACTCAAAAATAATCTTCGACAATTCAGGCTCGGAATAACTATTGACTACATCCTTTGCCGTAAAATCAGCTTCAGGGTTCATTCTCATATCAAGGGGTTCATCTTTCTCATAACTAAAGCCTCTTCCCTGGGCTTTCAGCTGGAAAGTTGATACACCAAGATCAAGGATGAATCCGCTGGCTTTATCAATTTTCAAAGAATCAAGAATCAGATCAAAATCTGCATAAGAAACATTGAATAACTCAATAAATCGCCTAAAGTCCTCGAGTTTCTTCTTCGCTATCTGTAAGACTTCTTTGTCAATGTCCAGTCCGACTAATTTCGCATTTTTGTTAAGTTCCTTAGCCAGAGAAAATAAGTGCCCACCTTCTCCAACGGTACAATCAACGTATGTGCCTTTCCTATTTACAACAAGAAAATCTAGCACTTCACGAACCATTACGCTCTGATGGGTGTCTTCATAAAATTTAACCAATTTGTTCACTCCGCTCACAGAAATATTATCACTTTTGACCTATTAAAGTCAAATAAAACTCAAAAAAATCTACTTAGAGAAATGCAGAAGCTCTTTTTCAATAAAATCATCAATATTTCCATCCATAACTGATTGAATATTGCCCGTTTCGAAATCCGTTCTATGATCCTTTACCATTGTATAGGGTTGAAATACATAAGAGCGAATCTGGCTTCCCCATGCAATGTCCTTTTGTTCCCCCATCAATTGTATTTTCTCTTCACGTTTCTTTTCAAGCTCTAACTCAAATAATTTTGCTTTTAGTAGTTTCATTGCAGTATGTTTATTTTGATGCTGAGATCGTTCATTTTGACATGTTACAACGATACCTGTTGGATGATGAGTTATTCTTACTGCGGATTCGGTTCTGTTAACATGCTGTCCGCCTGCACCACCGGCTCTATATGTATCTACACGTAGTTCCTCCGGCTTTATTTCGATATCAATATCCTCATCCATTTCCGGTGAAACACTTACCGATGCAAAGGAAGTATGCCTTCTATGATTCGCATCAAAAGGTGAAAGTCTTACCAATCTGTGAACTCCAGCTTCATACTTCAGTTTTCCATATGCATAAGGTCCTTTGACATTTACGGTTGCAGATTTCAAGCCAGCTTCTTCTCCAGGTTGTTCTTCTATCACGTCAATATCATAATCATTCTTTTCAGCCCAGCGTATATACATTCTGAAAAGCATAGAAGCCCAATCCTGAGATTCAGTACCACCTGCTCCAGGATGAACAGTAAGAAACGCATTATTTGCATCATACGGCTCGTTCAGGAGAACACTCAATTCGAATTCGCGTACAAGTTTTTCAGCCTCACTCAGCATTTCTTCAGCCTGTTTTACAAAACTGGGGTCTTCTTCTGAAAACTCAATAGCTACATCAATGTTTCCCATAACTTTTTTTATATCATTCAGCAAATTTAAACGATCTCTTATATTTTGGGCTTCCTTTCCGAGTTTTTTCGCTCTTTTTTGATCTGACCATACATCTGGTACTGACATTTCTTTTTCTAAGTGCTTTAAACGGATTTCTAAATCTTCCATGTCTACGTTTTTAAGTATAGCGTTGAATTTATCCTTTAATTCTTCTATACGATTTTTTGTTTCGTAATCGATCATTCTTTCACCTCTATGTAAAAAACGCTTATTTACTTCTTTTAACTTTAAATCTTCTTTTCATTGGTCGTGAATAGGAATTTTTTTCAGTTTTTTTCTTTTTATTTGAACTCATTACTGAACCCTGTGAATGCGAAAAGTTTAGCTTATTAAAATTCGCCTTTGCTTTTTCTTCTTCTCTTCTATCAACCTTAGTTAATCTGCTCAGTACACTCACAATGTCATCATACAAAGAGTCTATCATTTCTTCAAACAACATGTAGGCCTCTCTTTTAAACTCTATAACAGGATCTTTCTGTCCGTAGGCTCGTAAACCTACTGATTGTTTTAAATGCTCAAGCGTTTCTAAATGACGTCTCCATCGTTCATCAATCATACGAAGCATAAGGTATTTCATAATCCTTGGGAACTCTTCATCAAACTCTTCTTTTCTCTTTTTGTATATTTCCTCTATCCTTTTAATTATGCTTTGTTTAAGTTCCTCAATTTTTTTGATACTGTTCATTCCTTCGTAAATTTTCTTTGGAAGAAATCCAAAAAGCTGTTCAAGAGTTTTCAGGTCAGGTGTTTGTTCCAATTTGTTTGTCCTACGCTCTACTACGTCCTCAATGATTTCACTAACGTGTTTGTCCAGTTCTTTTCCTTCAAGCAACCAATTTCTATGTGCATATATAGCGCTTCTTTGTTTATCTACAACAGAATCAAGCTCATAAAGTCGCTTTCTTATTGAAAAATGAATTCCTTCAATCTTTTTCTGCGCTGAATTAATTACTTTGCTTAAAAGCGAATGTTCAATTGGTTGCCCTTTTTCGATTTTCAATGTATTCATTATCGATTCCATGCGTTCTCCACCAAATAATCTCAACAGATCATCTTCTGTGGATAAATAGAACCTCGATTCACCTGGATCCCCCTGTCTTCCCGAACGACCAATAAGCTGATTATCAATACGTCTGCTTTCATGTCTTTCTGTTCCCAGTACAAATAGACCGCCCAGGTCCGTAACACCTTCTTCTAATTTGATATCTGTTCCTCTCCCGGCCATATTAGTCGCTATTGTCACAGTTTTCTTCAGACCCGCTTTGGCAACTATTTCAGCCTCTCTTTCATGATGTTTGGCATTTAACACTTCATGAGGCACGGCTTCCTTCGTTAGCATCGAACTAAGCACTTCACTGTTTTCTATAGAAGTAGTACCAACCAAAACAGGTTGCCCTTTTTCATATCGCTGTTTGATTTCCTGTACAACAGCGTTATATTTTTCTTCTCTCGTTCGATATATCAAATCATCTCTATCTATCCTTATAACAGGTTCATTTGTGGGGATAACCACTACCTCTGTTCCGTATATCGAGATAAATTCAGATTCTTCCGTTTTTGCTGTTCCTGTCATTCCAGAGAGCTTATCATACATCTTGAAGTAATTCTGAAACGTTATTGTTGCATAGGTGATGCTTTCTTCTCTAATTTTCACATTTTCTTTAGCTTCTATTGCCTGATGCAGTCCTTCGCTGTATCTTCGTCCTGGTAATAATCTGCCAGTGAACTCATCAACGATTATTACTTCTCCATCTTTGACAATGTAATCCACTTCGTTTCTGAACAATGTTCTTGCTTTCAATGCGTTTAACAAATGAAACAGAAACCTGTAATTCGCTGGATCGTAAAGATTTTCCACCTTCAGCAAACTTTCGGCTTTTTCGATACCTTTCTCTGTAAGGTTCACTGTCTTTTCTTTTTCATCAACAATAAAATCTTCATTTTCATTAAATCGTTTCGCATAAAATGCAAACTGCATATATAGATTTGATGAATCCTCTGAGGGGCCCGATATGATCAATGGAGTTCTCGCTTCATCAATCAAAATACTGTCAGCTTCATCAACAATAGCAAAATTGTGACCCCTTCGGGCTTTATTTTCAAGCGAATAAACCAGATTATCTCTCAAATAATCAAATCCAAATTCATTTGCTGTACCATATGTAACATCACAATTATAAGCCTTTTTCCTTTCGGACGGTTCCATTGAGGCCTGAATGTAACCAACACTAAGTCCAAGATACTCGTAAACAGGCCTCATCCAGTTTGCATCTCGTTTAGCAAGATAATCGTTTACTGTCGCTACATGGGTGCCCTTCCCCGAGAGACCATTTAAATACAACGGCATTGTTGCAGCGAGCGTTTTTCCCTCACCTGTCTTCATTTCAGCGATTTTTCCCTCGTGAAGCGATATTGCACCCATTACCTGTACATCAAAAGGTCTCATATTAACAGTTCTTCTGGCGCTTTCTCTTACCAATGCAAAGGCTTCCGGCATTATGTCGTCAAGTTTTTCGCCACTTTTTATCCGCTTCCTGAACTCATCTGTTTTATTCTTAAAATCCACTTCAGATAGCTTCTTTACATCGCCTTCCAGTTCATTTATTTTTTTAAGGGTGGATCTGTATTTTTTTAGAATTCTCTTGTTTTTGTCAAAGAGTTTACTAAACATTCCCATATACTGGCACCTCTTAATTTACTAGAAGCTTATGGTATGAATTACCTGGCCTGCTTCATTAATTGTTTCTTGATACAATAAAGCAGTGTCGGAATCCAGCCCCGCAACGGATTTATAAATCTTGCTTATGTCAATAAAGATTTCTACAATGCTCTTTTCGTTAAGCTTATTTCTTAGACGATTGTAGGAATCTACTTCGTTCAAAACAATCCCATTTTCAAGATGATCAAAAGTTTTCTCAGGTTTTATCGTGGTAATTAAAGCGTTTTTGCTGTTAAACATGAAATAGAAAGTATCTGTTATCATTTCAATTTCAAAGACTTCGTAATCATCATAAAGGTATTCTTTAGCATCCTTTTCTCTCAACGATTGTCTTTCTTCCACATAATCTTCAGGTTTACCGGAAAATTTCATCATTAATACAGGCGTTTCCGAATCTGAGATAATATTGCCACATAAAGTTACTTTTCCTTCACTCTTGAGCGATATTTCAACAATAAGATCAGCCAGTTTTTGGTAGGGTTTAAGATCCATTTCAAACCAATAGCTCAATTCATTGCGGAGTGTCCCAACACTTTCACTGGGAAAAAAAGCAACGTAATCTCCGAATACTCTGTTCTCAACACTGTTTTTTGTTGTAATATTCCATGAATCAAACCTTTTTTGTTCTTCCTCAGATAAATATGTAATATTCTGAGTTATTGTTGAAACAAAACGATCATCTTCTATACCAGCAACCAAAAAAGTTTCGTCAACAGTGTAAGGCCAATCTGCACCAAGCTCAATCTTGAAACAATCCGAATCAAAATAACCTGTAATCCAGTTATTTTTGCTCAGTTCTGCCATTTTTGCTCCAATTTCTTTCTTTTCGACAATTCCTTCATTGCTTCCTTTATAGGTATCCAGTGCTTTGTTAACTATTCTTTCGGATGTACCAACGATAATATATTCATTACCTTCATAAAAATACAATACCCCACTATTACTTCTCATTTCATTCACCTTGGAACCTGTTTGAACAAAAGGTTCCATTCCTAACAATGCTGAAACAACTTCCAAAAGCAAACCAGGTTGCTTTGATCTCCAGACAAGGAACATATTCGAATTACTCGACTTTAAACTTTCTAGTAAATAAATGGGGTCAAAACTGATTAAGTCATTTACGCCAAGAACAAACTTCTCTCCAGCAAACAAAAAATCATTCTTTAATGCATCGTTTACAAACTCTTCAGATTCCTGCCCTGTGCTATCCCTTACAAGTGCTTCAAAGGAATTCTTTAACATACCCTCTAAATCAACTTCACGGGTTGCAAGGTACGTGTTAAACATGTTTGTTTTTTCTTTCAAAGCATTCAAGTAATCATAGGTGCTTCTCAAAACAAGAAAATAACCGGAATTTTCGGGAACAAAATCGAATATTTCCTGTCCGTTGATCGTTGAAATTGTCATTATAGTTAAAAATAGTATCAATAAAGGCTTTTTTATCATAATTATCTATCCTTTAAAATAATATCCGTGTTCACTGTCAACTTTCAAACTCATCAAAGATCACTTTATAAAAGTACAAACCTTGAGGAGGAGCTGAATAAGGTAACTTACTTCTATCTCTACTATCGATGAGTATTTTTACATCCTCTGGCTCTATACCTCCAACGCCAACCTGAATAAGCGTTCCCACAATATTCCTTACCATTCTACGTAAAAATGAAATCCCTTCCACTCTTATCAACAAATTATCATTTTTCAATTTAATTATTCTTACTGCATTTATTGTTCTTCTCGGATCTCTATCATCTCTCCCCGCTTTGAAAACAGTAAAATCTTTTTCTCCCAGCAAATATATGGTTGTGTTTCGCATTTTTTCAACATCAATTTTATAAGGAAACCACCAGAAATACTTACGTCGGAATAAATTCGGTTCACTACTATTATCAATCAAATAATGATATATTCTTTTCCTTGCAGAAAATCTCGGATTAAAGCTATTTTCAACAACATACACCCTTCTGACATATATATCGGGGGGAAGGTTCGCATTCAAAGCATTCTTCATTGTCTCTGCTTCTAGTCTATCCAGATAACTATCAAAGGAAACTACCTGTCCCCATCCATGAACTCCGGTGTCTGTTCTTCCTGCACCTTCACATTGAACTGGTTGTTTATGAATAATCTCCAGTGCTTTTTCAATATCACCTTGAACAGTTCTCTGATCGGGTTGAACCTGAAATCCATGAAAATCAGAACCATCATATGCTACAACAGCTGCAAACTTTTTCATAAAATAGATCCATTCTCTTTCTGATTGGCACCAAACATCTCTGTATAAAGATATACAATAGAACCGCTATCCCATCTTAACCTCTCGAGATCGCCTTTATAAACGCCCCAGAAAATTTTTGTTATAAATATTTCTACGTATTTAAGCACAAAATGCTCGAGCCTTTCCTTATCCTTTAATGGAATACCTTTTAGTGTGTTACTCAGCCAGTTTTCAAGCACGCTATTTTCAGCGCTCAATTCACCTATTTCATAGGATTCGAGAAATTTTACAATGTCTTCAGTAACCTGTCTTAAGGACAAATAACTTACAAGTTCTTTTATCATCTCTTTATCATAATAAGCCTCAATCAGTTCAGGAATTTCCAGTTCATATTTAAAGTACAACAAATTACGATTGCTATGCTTACGCTGAAAGATTATCTTCCTTCTCATGGAAGACTCCAGTGCATAGGCACTGAGACAGTTCCAGTATTTCATATCAAGCATCTCACTTGCACGCACAGTTGACCATGCAGTAAGATATCCGCTCTTTACTCTGTGATTGAAATGGATTTTATTTGGGGTCATGAAATAATTGTCATTGTATAAGATATGAACGTATCTATTATTCATTTATTAACCTGCTCCTTTACAATTTTTTCAACTGTTCTGAGCTTTTGCTCTTTCTCTTCATCTGAATTTGCTCTAACCATCAGGTAAAATTTGATCTTGGGTTCAGTTCCGGAAGGTCTTGCAATTAATTTAATGTCGTTTTCATAATGTAATTCCACTACGTTAGATCTTGGCAACCCTTTAGCGCCTTCAAGATAATCAAGCTTTTTAATTAACTTATTGTTTCCAGCAGCTACATTCACATCTTCACGCAGGTTTTTCATAATCCTCTGAATCTTTTTACTACCTTCATACCCCTCATAATTAAAACTGAGAAGTTTGTTACCATAATAACCGTATTTTTTGTAAACAGAATCCAGGCAATCCAGTACATTTTTGCCCTGAGCTTTGATATGCGATAACATTGTTACAACAAGCGAAGAAGCAACCACTGCATCTTTATCTCTTACATGTGTTCCATATAAATATCCAAAACTTTCTTCAAAGCCAAATAAAAATCTAGCTTTTCCTTCCTTTTCGTTCTTCTCAACCAGCTCTCCAATGAATTTGAATCCTGTTAGTGTTTCTTTCAGCTCAATATTATTCTTTTGGGCTATTTCATTTGCCAGATCGGTGGTAACAATTGTCTTTACTACGTAATAATTTTCATTTTTTAAGCGTTTTTTTATTAAGTAATCAAGCATGAGCACGCCCATTTCATTCCCTGTAAACTTTACATATTCTCCATTAACCAGGCACATAATACCCATGCGATCGCAGTCAGGGTCTGTTGTGATAATTATGTGTGGTTTTAATTCTTCAGCTTTTTTTAATGCAAGAGAAAAAGCTTCTTCGTCTTCAGGATTTGGATATTTTAGCGTGGGAAAATCACCGTCGGGCGTCAATTGTTCTTCAACAATTGAAACAGAATGGCCAAGTTCTTTTAACACGTCAGAGACATAAGGATACCCTGTTCCATGTAAAGGAGAATACAGAACTTTTATCTTTTCTGGAAAAGGATTAAGATCATTCATTAAATCAACAATGTATTCCTTGAACTTCTTCTCCGTTTCTTCAGGTACTGTATTTATAAGCTCATTTTTCTTCTCATATTTTTCAAAATAATCTATTTTGTTTATTTCAGCAATGATCTCGCTGGCAATTTTCGGAACAGCCTGTGTTCCATCAGATGTATAAACCTTGTAACCATTATAAACACTTGGATTATGACTGGCTGTGATAACTATACCTCCAGAGCAGTTCAAATCCCTCACTGCATAACTCAGAAGTGGAGTTGGTGTGGGAGCAGAAAATACATAACTCCTTATTTCTTTGCCAGATAAAACTTCCGATGCTATTTTTGCAAATTCTCTTGAATTATTCCTTGTGTCATAAGCAATCGCAACACTTAAATCACTTCCATTGTTGCTTTTTTTTAGCCAGTTTGCAAATCCAATTGTGGCTTTTGATATCATGTATTTATTCATTCTGTTAGTTCCAGGCCCCATTAAGCCTCTCATACCACCTGTACCAAACTCAAGATCTTTGTAGAAACTATCTTTTATTTCTTCTTTATTCATTGTTTTAAGTTCTACCTTTATCTTTCCTTCAGTATTTTTCATCCATCTGTTGTACTCTTCTATGATCTGGTCGCTATTTCTGTGCAACTTCACCATCCTCCCACACCATCAATGTGATTTATTCGTCCATTAGATAATACCTCTATTACATCTAATCTACATGATTCGAAATATGGCTTTTTAATGGAGATATATCTGTTAGCTGCCATTTCAATTTTCTTTAATTTCTGTCTGTTTATCCGTAATCGAGGTGGAAAATCAGGGTTACCACCTTTAACTTCTACAAACACCAATGTCTTTTTGAATTTTGCAATAATATCTATCTCTGCAAAACCGTAATTCACATTTCTTTCAAGGATATTGAAGCCTTTTGCTTTTAAGTAACGACAGGCAATTTCTTCGTATTCCTTGCCGGCAATTCTTGACATTTCAATAAATCTTTGGAACTTTTAGATAGTGATTCTCTGAATCTGGAAAAAGATCAATGATTTTCTCTCTATATTCAAAACGGACAGGTCCATCTTCCCTCAATTCCAGTTTATTTTCAACCGGTGTTATCTGTTTATCTACATCTTCTATATCAACTTCTTTTAGCTTCTCTATATAATGGAGAATTTTGTTGATATCATTTTTTAGGGTTTCTTGTTCATCCTGTTCAAGTTTTAAATGAGATAACTCTTGAAGATGCTTTAACAGCTTATCATCAATATTAATACTTTTCTCACTCATATTATTCACCTCTATTCAAGTTCAACTTCTTTAAGATAATTAGCTGCATGTTCTGGGGGAACGGGGTTTATGTAAAAGCCGGATCCCCATTCAAAACCCGCCACATGGGTTAATCGAGGTACAATTTCTAAATGCCAGTGGTAATAGTCCTTTCCTTCAAGTCTTTCCATACCCGTGTGTAACATGAAATTGTAAGGCGGGTTGTCCAGTGCACTATAAATTCTAAACAAAACGTTTTTCAGGATCTTCGAAAAGTTTTCTACTCCTTTTGAATCAATTTTGCCAAAATTGAACTGATGTTTTTTTGGAAGTATCCATGTTTCAAAGGGAAATCTTGAAGCAAAGGGTTCAAAAGCAAGGAATTCAGAATTTTCTTCAATTACACGATTCCCTTCAAGTATTTCTTGATTTACCGTATCACAAAAAACACATCGATCTTTGAATTTGTAATAATCCCTGCTTCCATCAATTTCTTCCATAACGCGCTTTGGAACAATTGGAGTAGCTATAAGCTGACTGTGAGAATGCTGTAATGAAGCACCTGCTTCCTTACCGTGATTCTTAAATATCAGTACATAGCTTATTCTCTCATCCTTCTCCAAGCTGGTAAACCGTTCTCTATATGCCCATATTATTTCCTGTATTTGTTTTTCGGGCATAAGAGCCATATTGGTATCGTGTTCAGGTGTTTCAATAATCACTTCGTGAGTACCAAATCCTCTGATAACGTCATACATGCCATGTCCAAACTTTTCGGGTGTTTCCTCGGGATTCAGTGCAGGGAATTTATTCGGAACAACCCTGATCCACCATCCAGGTTCATCTTTATTTGTGTTCGCAGGCCTAAAAGCTATAATTTCAGGCGGTGTAGTGTGTTCGTTTCCTGTGTCAAAGGGACAAAAGTTGTTGATTTTCTCTTCGGCTGCTGTTGTAAAATCCTTAGGCCTCTTTGAGCGTTCTGTTGCTATTATCACCCATCGTTTTAATATTTGATCTTTGCGCAGTTCAGGCATTATCTGTGTTCCCCCCAAATCTAATTATTCTTCTGTATAGTTCTTCATATTCTTTTGCTGACCTTTCCCAGGAGAAATCGGTTTCCATTGCATTTTTCACTATCTTTTTCCATAGCTTATCATCACTATAACAATCCAGCGCTTTATTCAATGCTTTCAATAAATCAGCAGCATTATAACTCTCAAAGCCAAAACCGCTCCCTGTTCCTTTGGAAGGATTAAACTCTGTGACGCTGTCCTTTAACCCGCCTGTATAACGTACAACAGGAATGGTCCCATATCGCATGGCAAACATCTGTCCGAGACCACAGGGTTCATACTTTGAAGGCATAAGAAACATATCAGCTCCAGCATAAATCAACTGAGCTAAATCAACATCAAACCTGATCTTTACAGATATCTTATCAGGCGCTTTTCTGGCCATTATCTTGAATAAGTCTTCATACTTTTTATCACCAGTACCCAGAATAACCAGTTGGGCATTCAGATTCATCAATTCGTCAGCGATCTCTGATAAAAGATCAAGCCCCTTTTGGTCATATAATCTTGTTATCATACCTATCAAAGGTTTTCCTTCATCTGGCAATTCAAGCATCTTTAACAACTCTTTCTTACACTTTCTTTTTCCAGCTGTATCAGAACTGTCGAAATTGAATGGTATTCGCATATCTGTTTTCGGATCGTATTCATCATAATCTATACCGTTCATTATTCCAGTCAATCTATCTGAAACCGTTTTCAATGTTTCATTAAGACCCATACCAAACTCCTGCGTTTGGATTTCCCTGGCATATTGTGCACTTACCGTGCTAATATAATCTGACGTTAATATTCCCGTTTTGAGCATGCTGAAGTTATTTCCTTGCTTACTAATATTCTTGTCCCACAGTCTAACTGGTAGGCCAGAAAGTGTAAAATATTTCTTCGAAAAATTCCCCTGATAACCAAGATTGTGTATGGTCAGCAGCGTTTTTATATCATTATTTATTTCTTTAATATAAGCTGGAATAACAGCTGTTTGCCAATCATTAACATGTGCTATATGAACTTTTCTTTCTGCAAGAAAGTTCGATGCCACATCACAGAAAGCAAGCGCCTGCTTTGCAAGATCGGAACCACCGTATATATCTTCTGAATCAATTAGTTTATCATTTTGAAAAAGAAATACGGGGATATCTGTTTCCGGCAGATTTGTTCTGTAAATTGAAAAAGAGAAATCTTCTGTCACAAATCTGGTATGAATCTCTTTAATAAAGACAGGATCAACAATTTTATTCTTAATGATCTTATGAAAAGGCATTACAACTTCAATATAAACATCATTCATAGCCAGGTATTTTGGTAAAGCTCCTGCAACATCTGCAAGACCCCCAACCTTGGCAAGTGGAAAAACCTCATATGATGCCAGAACAACCTTCATTCAATCACCTCCCGAAGAGGTTTATCGTGTGAAAAAACGATCAGATCAGCCTTTTCTGCATAATTCAATACAATTTCTGTTGCCCTGTCTTTTCGCATTCCTTTTTTCATTTCATAGTAATTTATCTGTCTGGAACATATATCTCCAATTAAAAAAACACTTCCTTCATTCTCTGTGTTTATAAAAAAGGAAACATGATCACGTGAATGAAAAGGAGATTCGATTATTTCTACCACATCCCAGAGTAATCCTTGATTAAAAACTTTTACTTTCTTCCAGCTGTGCAAAACATCGACATAAAGTTGCCCCACAATAGGACCAAATTTTTCATAATTCCTCGTCGAATATGATTCGTGAAGATGAACAGTCGCATTTTTAAAGAAGGTTGTATTGAAAGCATGATCTATATGGAAATGTGACAAAAGAATATCAGTTACATCATCCGGCTTAATACCTTTTTCATGCATCGCTTGTTCCAGAAAAGAAGCAGACGTAATGTTTCCAGGATCAATCAAAACAGTTCTATTCTCATCTCTGAGCATAGAAATAGTACTGGAAGGTGCATCTACTAAACCTGGTATATGAATCGTACTGCCGGGAAGCAAGATGTCAAATCTCAATTAAACCACTCCAAAGTACACAATACTTGCTACACCAAATATTATACAGTAAATTCCGAAAACCTTTAATTTGCCTTTTATAACCAATTTTTTCAACAACCACAACCCAAACAAACCCGCCAGAAAAGATGCTGTAAATCCATAAATAAGCAAATAATAATCTGTGTTTACATTTTTAAATTGAGTTAAACTTGCACCAAGGGTTATGGGCAAACTCATAAGAAATGAAAATCTGACAGCATCTTCTCTTCTTAGACCTATTAATAAAGCAGCAAATAACGTAGCTCCACTTCTCGAAATCCCTGGCAATATAGAAAAGGCTTGAAACAATCCAATTAAAAGGGCTCCTTTCAATGCCAGATCTATCATAATCCTCTTGCCCTTAAGTTTATCGCTTACAAAAAGGAAAAATGCAGTGATGAACAGCATTAGTGAAGGGATAAGATAGCTTGAGAAGGCGATATCAATCTGCTCCTCAAACAATAAAGCCACCACCACAGCTGGAATGGTTGCTACAAGTAACAGCCAAAATAACGTTAAAGAACTCGATCTTTCTTCTTTATTGAAAAAACCACGTAAAATTTTCCATACATCTTTATATGTAAATAGAAGCACTGCGAAAAAGGTCCCTAAATGAAGAAAGGCAAAAAAAGCTTTTAAATTTTGCGCATCAAGCTCTATTTCGAAAAAATTTGAAAAAATTGTTAAATGACCCGATGAAGACACAGGAAGAAATTCTGTTAAACCCTGTACTACTCCAAGAAAGGTAATCAATAGTGAATCAGACACTAAAGCCCTCCTCTTCCGATACAGAATCAAAAACAATATCATTTTCTTCCAGTATTTCGGCTATGTATTCGGAACTCATTTTTTCTGTTCTGATTATTACAGTCTTCATTCCTTCTTCATCGGGAGTTGTAATTATTGAAAGTATATTTATTTCTTCATCTGCAAGAACATCCACTATTCTTTTCAAATAACCTGGCTTGTCCGGCAATTTGAATGTAATTCTGACACTTTCAACTGCTATTGACGTAATCTCCATCAATGCTTCAAGCACTTCAAAAACCGTTATAACACCTTTTAATTTAAGGTTTTCATTAACTACGGGAACAACAAAATCGTGGCTTTCAATTAATAACAAAACAGCATCCTCAACCTGATCATTATCAAAACAATATAATGTAACATCAGAGGCAACATCTCCAAGCTTTTGTTCAGGATCGAAATTCTTCAAATCTTTCCTCTTTATGATGCCAGCAAGATATCCATCTTCATTCTTTATAACAACTGTACTCAAATTGAATTCTTTTTTCTCCTTGAATACATCAGCTATTTTTTGTTCTGTTTTAAAAATTGGATAAGCTTTATTGATCCATTTTTTTACAATCATTTGTCCACCTTCTTTCTAAGTCTCTTTTGTTATAATACAATAATAAACGAATTCTGTTCAACTCCATAGAAAATCTGGGAGGAATTCTTGTGGAACAGGGAGTAATGAAATTAATGGAACTTGCCACCAATTTATTTACAATGTTCCGATGGAACAATACACCAACGATGTTTCGAACTAATGAGGCAGAAAACGCCTTTGCTTCGGCTCAGTTTGCTCTGTTAATGTCATACCTCGCTCGTGAATCAAGCATGAGTATAAATGAAAAAGAGCTACTTGAAAGGATTGTTCTTAAAGAACTTCCAAAATGCGTTCTTTCTGATATATCTGTGGATACAAAACTCCTGATAAGGGATCTGGATCCCGAAAAATGGAACGCTGTTTACAACTCCGCTGTTGGCGAGGTTGTAGATTATCTACCCGAAACTAAAAAGCTTCAGTTCTCTTCTATTATACACAGGGCGAAGGATGATTCATTAGAAGGAAAAATAATCTCTGCTTCTGACCTTCTTTCGGCAAGACTCGAGGCAGATTTACACAATAGAATTTTTCCTGAGTACTATGGTGAGATTATAAAAAGCCTTGACGATAGGCTTTCACAATACAACGATTTTAAACCATATAAAAAGCTAATAAATAGCAGCTGGTTCGATACATACAAAGAATCCATAATCGTTTTGCTAAGGGCTGTAAGATGGAACAGACTTAACCGAAACGTTAAAACTACCGTCGCTGGACACTCTTTTTATGTTGCCCTAATTGGCTTTTTGCTTTCATACGAAGAGGAATCAAACCAACTGGACGAAGTGGAAATAATAAAACGTTCACTGCTACATGATATCCCAGAAAGTTTGACTGGCGACATCATCACCCCAACAAAACAAAAAGTAACGGGCTTCGAAGAACTGGTTGAAAGAGTTGAAGAAGTTATGGTTTCGAATAAATTGTTAAATGATATGCCAGAAAAATTAATTTCAGAGTTCAAGAATAAAATTCTTAAGCCTTTTGAAGGAATAAACGGGAAACTGGTACGTGCGGCTGATTTGACAGCTGCGATAGTTGAATGCCTTATGGAAATTAAGTCTGGAAATAATCAGATGTCTTTTAGAATAGCTTTGAATAACATGCTTGATCAACTGGATGAATCGGAATTTTCCTCTGTTAAAGAAGTTGCAGACTTCTTCAAACTGTCATTTGAGTGGACTGGAAGATAAGTCCCGTTGTAGTCACAATCTGACAAACAAAAAATCAACCCACAAGCTACTTTCTGAAAGCTACTCTGCCATGGTTATATATCTCATTTTTAGAGTTCAATGCTATTTCTGTAGTAAAATAAAATATTGGTCTTGAAAAAAGAACCATTAAGCTAAGAACTGGAAATGAAAAAGGCAAATATGTTCTTCACTGGATGCAGGCTTCTCAAAGAGCGGAAGAGAACGATGCCCTAAATTTTGATATTGATCTAGCCAACAATCAAAGAAAACCACTGGTTGTGTTCTTTGATATTTATAAAGATTTCCCAGACGCAAACATAAGAAGCTTTAGATTTATGCTCGAATGCTTACAGGAAACAGCTAATAATATAAACCAACTCGGCGCAAAGTTTTTATGCAGTGTTATTTTTCCTCCCAAAGGTGTCCAAATACTTTCAAAAAATGCTACTCTTGTTGTGTTTGACAAAGGTTATACAAGGTTACAAAGACAACGGAGAGAATCCACCATAGAAAAAATTAACAACACCGTTTATGAAGTCGAAACCGATGTTGTAGTTCCGGTTGAGATTGCATCCAGTAAAGAAGAATGCAGTGCTGCAATATTACGTAAGAAAATATGGAAACATATACCTGACTTTTTAGAATCCAGCAAAAGAAATAAACTAAAAGAGCGTATATCTGGAGAATCTTTTGGGATTAACACTGCTGATTTATTCAGTATTGATTATCTTATCTCAAGCTTAGAATTAGATGAAGAAATAAGTCCAGCAGCAAGAGTTCATGAAGTAACTACAAGGGCAAAAGACAGACTTAAAACCTTTAATGAAAAAACTACCAAAATACGCAGAATTTAAAGATGATCCTGGCATGGAATGTCTTTCGAACATGAGTCCTTATTTACATTTTGGACAGATATCACCTGTTTGTATTGTGCGCGAAATAAAAAAGCGGGATGTTCCAGATGTTGACGAATATCTGGAAGAACTCATTGTAAGAAGCAAACTGAGTAGAAATTTCACCCATTACAATAACAACTACGACAATCTTGATGGACTTCCTGACTGGTGTATAAAAACGCTGAATGAGCATTCTGATGACATAAAGGAATATACCTACGAGCTCAAAGATCTGGAGAATTATCAGACCCATGATGAATACTGGAATGCTACTCAAAAGGAACTTGTAATAACGGGAAAAATGCATGGATACATGAGAATGTACTGGGGCAAAAAAGTAATAGAGTGGTCTGAAAACCTGCAAGAAGCATATGATAATTTAATATTTCTAAATGATAAATATGAACTCGATGGAAGAGATCCAAACGGTTATACAGGAGTTCTGTGGTGTTTTGGGAAACATGATATTCCCTTTAAGGAAAGAGACATATTCGGAAAGGTTCGTTATATGAGCAAAAGTGGACTTAAGGGAAATTCGATATGAAAAATTATCTGGAAAAAACTTCAAAAATGGGGGATCCTAAACTTGCAAAACAATAGTATAAGCCTTTCAAAAACTGACTCGTGTGTTCAAATTGAGTAAATATTTTGTAATTTGCTCCCAGTTTATTAGTAAATGAGAAAACCTAAATCACCACAATCTACAAAATTTTCATTTATTTTCGATAAAGCTTCCGTTACTTCAGAACATGAATAGTTCAGCTCGAGTCCTGATAATACTTTATCAGCAATGGAAATAATTTCCTTCACGGTTTTTTCGTGTAAACTGGATGTGCTGAAATTCAATAGCAGATCCTCCAGGTTACCAATTGCCGGAGCAAAATCTGGATCGTAAAGGTCGAAACCCACATTTAGCTTAGCTGCAAGAAGTTGATTAACCAGTTCGTTCTTCAAATCCTTCGACTCAGGATTAAGATATGACATAGTCAACACAGACGGAATACCACCTGATGGCAGATAATTCGTTATCGCTTGAGCACCGGTAAATAACGCAAATTTTCCACTACCTAAGACACCAAGAATTATTCCATCAGGGAAGGCTGAAACAAAATTACTATGTAAATATACTCCAGCATTGTCTCCTGCTGGTGGTGCTCCCCATCCTCCTGGAGTATATGTGAGGTAACCATCGCCGCCACCCGTTGGAGGATTGGGCAGTATGGTGTAGATAACTTTAGCCACGTACTCTTTCGAAGGATAAAGTTCACACCAGTTTCCCTCTAACTGATAGAGGATAGGATCAAATCTAAAGGAAAAATAGAATCTATCATAACCTATTCTTTCAAGACGAAAATAACCATCACCTGGCATTTTATGAGGTGGAGAAAGTATTTGGTCACACTCTGGAATCCAGCTTCCTCCATGTTCTATGTAATGAGTTATTGAAATTAGAAATAGCTGAAGAAATTTCTCCATCGAAATTAGTTCCCTCGCTGTTGTTTTTGCAAACATTTCGTAATCAGCAAGTATATTTATTGGTGTTTCTTTGATAACATCGATCCAGAATGCTTTGTTGTTGAATTCCGCTGGGTCTTCAATAGATAACACCCGCAGATCAAACCCCGGGGCATCTACTGTAAGAGCAAAGCTTGTGGTTTCAACACTCATTATCATTATTAAAGAAAAATAGAGAAAAATAGCCTTTTTAATCATATTTATTTCCCCTTTGGGGATTATATCGAAGTCATCAATCTACTCGATCAAATAACACCGCTCTTATAATATTCATAAAGCAAAATAGATAGGACAGTTATTTTTATATTTTTTTGAGAAACAGGACAAAAACTATATTGAAGAGTTTTCTTAAGATTTCTCAAAATATAGTTAACGAAAATTCGTTTTTTATTTTCGCCTAAACTGCATAGAATATTTTGTAAATGGATATATTTATGGTAATATAAGGAAAATTCTTTTATGGAGTATTACAATGTTTGAATTCTGGACATCTTGCTATAAAGTGAATAATTACAATAACAACGGACCCAGTTCTGTCGGCCCTTTGTTTTTGTAATACGAACATTATTCAAAAGGACCGATGGAGGATACCATCGGTCTTTTTTATTTGGGGAGGTAATAATATGCAGGAAACATCCATTGGTTCAATAATCAAATCTCATCTCAAAGACAAGCGTGTCAAAAATGCAGTAGTAATCAAATCAAAAATTCTTGAGAAGGCTGCCTGTTTTCTTAGAAGTAATGGCTTTATGGAGTTACTTCCAACAGTGATATCTCCTATCACAGACCCTTTGAATCACGAAACGTTCAGCACCTCAATAAACTACTACGATCAAACCTATAAACTCACTCAATCCATGATCTTTCATAAACAGCTTGCTGTAACAGTTTATGAAAAAATATTTATAGTTTCTCCAAATGTGAGGTTTGAAACTTCGGAAAAATCGGAGTCCGGTAAACATCTTTTCGAGTTTACACAAATTGATCTCGAAATTAAAGGTGCCACAAGGGAAGACATAATGTCATTGCTAGAAGATCTTTTTGTATATGTGATAAATGAAATTTGCAGTGTGTGTTCAAACGAGCTCGATTCATTGAACAGTATTGTTTCTGTTCCAAAACCTCCTTTTAAAAAAATATCTTTTATGGAGGCTCAAAAACAATATGGCGAAGATTTTGAGAAAAAATTGAGTGAAGATCTCAATGAACCAGCTTGGTTAATCGATATTCCTATATGGGAGAGGGAGTTTTACGATAAACTTTCAGACGATGGTGAAACACTGAAAGATATGGATCTGATTTGGCCACACGGGTTTGGCGAAGGTTTGTCAGGCGGTGAAAGAGAGTTTGATTATATTAGAATAATGAATCGACTTAGTGGTAAAAAAAGACAAATCGAAGAGCTCGCATGGTATCTAAGAATCGCTGAGGAAGGAGCACTTGTCCCTTCAGCGGGATGTGGATTTGGTGTTGAAAGATTTACGAGGTATCTATGCAATCTGGACCATGTTAAATTTACAAGATTGTTTCCAAAGATACCTGGTATGTTGAGTATATAGAAGGATATCAATAAAAAGCTCTTTCAGTTAGAACCCTGATGTTTTACTAAATGCGTTTATTCTACATCATCAGGGCGTAATGACTTCTCAACTTCAAAATCGTTATCAACCAATCTCAGAATATCTTCATAATCCTGTATGTGTTCTACAGGAGCGTCAACTATTATATCTCCAACATTCGCGAATGGTTGCTCTTCAGCAACATTAATATCTATGAGAGTAAATACTGTTCCTGATTCCACATCTCTGACTTCATACTCCCAGTGTGATTCATTTACAAGTTCACTTACATTGTCATCAAACTGATATACTCCCAGTACCTGACCTGTAAGATATTCCATACGTTTCACACCCTTTTTCAATTATTTCACACTTTAATCTTAACATTATTGTTCTACTGCTTTTTGTTTAGCACATTAATCATTGCTTGTTAGTGTAAAAAGCATGAATTAATAAAAAATTGTATAATCTTTTTTGGGAGTGTTTTTATGGAATTATCGAGAAAATTGCTTAAAATGAAACAACCTAACCTTGACATAGAATTTCTGATCTCTTTACCAAAAAATACCGCAGCAACACCAAATGGCTATGGCCGATGATTCTGTACCTTCATGGGACAATGGCAAAAACCGATGATATTGACAAGCTTAAATCGATTAGCATACCTAAAGTTGTTAGTGAAATGGAAGATTTTCCCTTTATAACAGTATCTCCTTTGTGTCCCTTTGGAAAAATCTGGGGTGATCTTTTTGATGAGATTAAAGAAATTATCCTTTTTATAAGAAAAGAATATCGCATTAGTGACATCTACTTAACCGGATACGATATGGGAGGACACGGTGTCTGGACGTTAGCTTCTTACTATCTAGAATACTTTAGCGCCATTGCGCCTGTATGTAGTGGTCCAATACAAAAAGGGCAAATAGACAGTATTGTTTCTTCTTTGATCAATGTTCCGATACTTGTTTACCATGGAAGAAAAGATAGAATTGTACCACTTCAGGAAGCTATGGAAATTCCTGAGAAAATCAGAGAAAAAGGTGGAGATGTTAACATAAAGTTGTTCGACAATATGGGTCATAACTGCTGTATGAGAACTTACACTGATCCAGAACTTTACGAATGGTTTATTTCGCATCACAAAATGTAGTTTTGCCACATAAATCAATAGTCTTGTGAAATCTGCAAATCTCTCAGGAGGTGAAACCTTGAAAATAGTTGTGTCGCAGAAATTAACGAAGGAATGGTTAGCCAGATTCGAAGATATTGAGAAAGAGTTTCCTGAACACGAAATCATAACTTTTGATAATGCAAATCCAGACGATCATATCGAAAAGGCTGATGTTATCGTTAGCGGTCATCTTAAGGACGACGATATAGAAAGGGCAAAAAACCTTAAGGTAATATTTGTTCCCTGGGCAGGCGTAAATGGTTTACCCTGGGATAAAATAAGAGAAAAGAAAATTATCGTAAGTAACAATCATGGTAACGCTAAATATGTTGCTGAAAGAGCTGTGGGCATGCTTCTCACCTTACTAGGTAAGATTGTACTATATCATAACGATCTAACAAAAGGCATATGGCATGGTTTCTCAGCAGGTGCGCCTGAAAGTGATATGTGGGATACCATTCAAGATAAAACGTGTGGCATTATTGGCTATGGACACATTGGAAAAAATATAGCTCACTTCATCAAAAACTTTGGATGTTCAATAATTGCTCATAAGAAAAGTATTCCCGATGAAAAAGATGATCTTATAGACAAATTCAGTCTCGATCTTCATGAAACCCTTGATTTGTCAGATATTATCTTTATTTCACTACCACTTACTAAAGAAACCATTGGTCTTATTGGCGATAAGGAATTTGCATACCTTAATGGAAAATATCTTGTCAATGTCAGTAGAGGAAAGATAGTGGAGGAAAAAGCACTGTATGAATCACTAAAGAGCAAACACTTGAAGGGAGCTGCAATCGATGTATGGTATAACTATCCTGAAAAACGCAACAAACCAGCTTTGCCTTCAAAATATCCACTCCATACTTTCCCCAATGTTGTTATATCTCCTCATGTTGGAGGATTCACTCCGTTGAGTTTGCAAAAAATGTCTCAGCAGACATACCAGCATTTAAGAGATTTTCTGAGAGATGGAATAGTGGTAGATAAAGTAGATCCTGACTTGATGTACTGATTTTCACCCTATAAATTCCTTTGGAACCGATTTTTCATTTTGTTATACTATTTTTAGAAAATTCGAGAGGAGGGTTATGAATGGAAAATGAAAAGCAAATTTCTCAAGAAACAAAAATCTCATATTCCACACTGAAAGGGCTCTCTTACTGGGCAGGATTTCTTGGTATCTGGATACTGGTAGGAGCCATTCTTGGATTCATTGGTGCAATTCTAGGAGTAGCTTCCGGCGGAATGGCAGGACTAGGCGCCGCCATACCTTCTATAATTGCTTCAATTATTGTATTTATAATTGGGATATAAACTAAGGACAGCAAAGAAGGAAATCGATGAATATATGATAAATCAATCCAGCTATAAACTCGAAGGTGGATTAGATAACCTCAGGTCTTTTTTTAAAATCCAGGGTATTCTCATAATAATCGCTCTTATATTTGCTGTTATAGCAATAATAGCAGTACTGGCCAATCCGGGCTACTTTAACATGCCAACTTACTGATTGATAATATTCTCAACACAAGGTAATAAAAAACCGCCTTTCGGCGGTTTTTTATTACTCGTACTTCAAAATTCATATCCAACTTCTAAATAGTATACTCTACCAATTGAACCCAAAATATCCTGTGCAATGGCAACTGTATTCAGTTCAAGAAAACCATGTTCACTGAAATACCAGCCTCCCCCTAACCTAATGGGGATGAAATTTGGTATGCCGCCAGCCAATATAACCAGTACACCGCCAATATCTCCCATTACATAAAAATTACCGATATCAAATTTTCCACCTATATAAGCATGCATGATAATACCCGGTGGAAAAGGCATAAAACTTGAACCCTCTCCTGCACCAGCAGCGAATAGCATAAAGGGGGCGGAGATTCCAGCATAAACAGGGCCAAAACTTACTCGAGGATCTATTCCTATAACTCCTGCAATCGTTGGCGTTCCAGGCAAACCAAGAGAGTAGTTCGTTACAAATAAAGAGTTTAGACCCACTGAAAACTCTGCAAATAGACCAACACCTAATAACAACAACAGTGCTAAAATTATATAAGTCTTCATTTTTCTCACCTCCTGTTCATAGTTTAGCCAACTACAATATTAATTACCAAGTGTTTTACAAACTGTCATATATGAAAAAAAGAAAATAAATGAATGATGTTAAAATAAAAGTACAATAATCAAAAACAAATATGCATTTTTCCGTAATCAGGAGGTGTTTGAAAATGAAATCATACAGAAAAGAATTATGGTTCAACACAAATAGGCGTAGAGAATTGATAAATATCACCGATCAAATCAGACAATGCGTAAATGAAAGTTGAATCAAAGAAGGATTGGTGCTGGTTAACAGTATGCATATCACCTCCAGTGTTTTTATTAATGATGATGAACCGGGACTGCACAATGATTTTGAAAAATGGCTTGAAAAACTGGCTCCAGAAAAACCATATTCACAATATGACCATAATAAATTTGAAGATAACGGCGATGATCACCTCAAAAGAACAATCATGGGACGCGAAGTAGTGGTGGCTATAACAAACGGAAAACTTGATTTCGGTCCCTGGGAACAGATATTTTACGGCGAATTTGATGGCATGAGACAGAAAAGAGTGCTTGTTAAGATCATTGGAAAATAACTAACAGGTAAGATGTAGGAGAGCGCAGACCTTCATTTTATCAATAGATTTGTTGTAAAGTTCTTTAGCTGAGTCAGTAGGGGTTATTTTTACCGTTATTCCCCTATTCTCTAAAAACTCTTTTACATTATTTGTAACATGCATTCTGCCGGATTTTCCCGTTCCAAATATCACCAGATCGGGTTTATACTCAAGTATGTTATCCAGATCCTCAATATAAACTTCGTGGCTTTCTTTTCTCCACCATTCGAAAATTCCATCCGGAGTAATAATGACATCATTTTCATAGGTCTCTCCGTTAATACTTATGGAGCCGAATCTATACTCCTCAATCTTCATACAAATCCCTCCTGAGTTCATAATAACACCAAAATAAAAACTGACTTATATGAAAAGAAAAACCACATAAATAAAAAAGTTCGTTATACTATTTAGAGTAATGATATGATATTTATTATGATGGAGGATTAACAGATGTCACATGCAATTCTGAAGGGAACCCTCGCTTTTGCAATAGCCACACTTATATCGAGGTCCACAGGTCTCATAAGAGATATGTTTTTCGCAAATTATTTTGGCACCTCGGTCGCTTACGATGCGTATCTTGTGGCAATTCTGATACCATTCTTTCTCAGAAAGATATTTGGCGAAGGTGCGCTTTCCCTTGTTTTTATTCCCATGTTCAAAGAACGTTATCAGATTTCAAAGACAAATGCTTTTAAGTTTGCTTCAACTATCATAATTCTTGTTATTATCGTTACCGGGTCAATTTCATTATCAGGACTTGTTTTCTCAAAACCAATCTCCCTGGTTTTCGCTGGAGGATTTGATTCTGATACCATAGCTCTGACTTCAAGTTTAATGAAAATTACCTTTCCCTTCGTTCTTCTGGTCTCATTATGGAGCATATATTACGGAATACTCAACAGCATGGGGACATTTTTTATTGCAGCTCTTTCTCCAGCTTTCATTAATCTTTCTACAATCATAGGTATTCTTTTATCAAGACATTTACAGCAGCCCATTATCGGACCAACAATAGGCTTTCTGCTAGGAGGGGTTATTCAGTTACTCTTACTGATGATTTTCTCTCATAAAAATGAATTTAAATTCTACCCCAGTTTTGACAAAAGTGGTGCTAGACGGTTTATCAGTCTTTTTTTGTTAACAGTAATAGCGCCTGCAATTAACCAGCTAAACTCAATGGTTGACGTAAGAGTGGCTACTGAACTTAAAGCAGGAGCTGTTGCAAGCCTTCAATATGCAATGAGATTGTATCAGCTTCCTCTGGGCATTTTTGCAATAGCAGTTGCAACCGTATCATTGCCAGAATTCACCTCAAAATTGAAAAATAATGATTTAAACAGCATAAAACCAAACATTTTAGAATCTTTAAGAACGTTGACCTTTTTTATACTGCCATCGTTGTTTGCATTACTGTTCATGTCAAAAGACATAATGTCGCTTTTATTTCAGCGTGGAGCTTTCTCTGCACAGGATACATTGATAACATCCACGGTATTGAGAGCTTATCTGTTAGGACTGCCATTCTATGGATATTTTGGTATCCTGGCAAGGGTATATTACTCTATGAAAAAACCTATTTTTCCCGCAATCGTGGCAAGCATAATGGCTGCAACAAACATAGTTCTCGATATTGTGCTGGGATTTGCAATTGGTGTTTCAGGTATAGCCCTTGCTACCTCGATATCAGGAATTATTGGACTTGTAATCGTTTCTCCTGTCTTCATTAAAAGCATAGGTTTTCACAGATATTCAGTGTTTGAAACACTGAAAATTTTACTTGCAACTGCCATAATGACAGCTGGAATTTTATTTGTTCAAACGTTTTTTGACCCTTCAACAATGAGATCTCTATTTTTACTGATAGTAGCCCTTTTTCTTTACCTGCTTTCAACGAAAATACTAAAAATTGACGAACTAAAGCACATAACCAATCTTCTAAAAAGAAAGAAGTAGGATGATTATCTTCAATAAGAGCGCATGATAGAATTGGTTCAGGAGGTAACGAAGATGTCTTCGGTGTACATTGTAATCGACACAGAAACAACCGGATCAAAACCATTGAAGGGCGATAGAATCATTGAAATAGCAGCTTTTCCCATATACAAAAACAAAATCTATTATGATCTGATGTTTCATACACTGGTGAATCCAGAAATAAAGATACCCGCTCAAATTTCAGGAATTCATGGACTTAAAGACAGGGATGTGTCTGATAAACCAACAATGTTTGAAATTTATCCGCGGTTAAGAAATTATCTTGGAGATTCTATAATCGTTGGTCACAGTATTTTTAGTGATCTAAAATTTTTTGATATCTCAGCTAAAGAAACAGGAGAGTTCCCAATAAATAACAGATTCATAGATACCCTGGAATTATCTCAGCTGGTTTTTAAAAAAGGTCCGTACAATCTATACACCGTCTCAAAGAGACTAAAAATAAAAGATAAGCCCACACATCGGGCTCTAAATGATGCTCGCGTAACAGCAAAGGTTTTTCTTGCACTGAAGAACAAAATTGGTGGGAGCAAAGCATTAAAACAATACGAATACCAATGGAGGGGTTAGCATGATAAAGAATTTCATTCTTGATACAAATGTCCTGGTTCACGATCCAGATTGTTTCGATAAATTCGAGGATAACAATATAATCATTCCATTTCCAGTTCTGGAAGAAATTGATAAGTTGAAATCAAAACAGGGAAGTGTTGGGAAAAATGCAAGAGAAGTCAATAGAAAACTGGATCTTTTTAGGAATGAAAAAAGTCTGGTTGAGGGCATAAAACTCAGTTCGGGAGGAGTTTTAAAAGTTCTGTTGTTTGAAAAACTAACTTCAAACCTGCCTGAGTTCGTAGCTGAGAAATACAAAGATAACGCAATATTGCGTTACACACTGGAACTTAAAAAAAGAACTGAAAAGCCGGTTGTGCTGGTTACGAAAGATATTAATCTAAGGGTAAAAGCTGATGTACTTAACATCGATACACAGGATTACCTGGCTGATAAAGTGGGCTTTGATGAGGGTTTATCTGGAATCATAGAAATATCCGATGATAAGATGTTAGAGAAGTTCCAGAATACAGGTGAATTATCTGTGCTTGAACTGGAAAAGGCTAATTTCAGTAATTTATTCATAGATTTTAACAATCAAGTCTATGGCAAAATCTCTCCCGACGGTGAAAAAATCGTTAATCTTGAGCGAACAGTCAGTGATAGTTGCTGGGGCATTTATCCCAGAAACAGAGAGCAACTTTTTGCCTTTGAACTATTGCTTGATGACAGAATAAAGCTTGTTTCTATCCCTGGTATAGCCGGTTCTGGAAAAACCTTACTTTCACTTGCAGCAGGTTTAAGAAAAGTTGAAGATGAAAAGAAATATCAACGATTAATAGTGGCTCGTCCTCTTATCGCCATGGGACAGGATATTGGTTACCTGCCAGGATCACGTGAAGAAAAAGTCAGACCTTGGATACAACCTATCTATGATAATTTGCATCTACTCCTAAAAAATAGAAATGTTGATTTTTCATCATTTGTTAAGAAGAATGAAAACCTGGAAATTGAGGTTCTGAGTTATATTAGAGGAAGATCCATCCCTGACCAATTTATAATTATTGATGAGGCTCAAAATCTAACACCTCATGAGATAAAAACAATAATAACCAGGGTTGGTGAAAACACAAAAATTGTACTTACAGGTGATCCGCATCAGATAGATAACAACTATCTGGACAGCAACAGTTGCGGATTGATTTATGCAGCCTCAAGATTCAAGGTAAGTAAACTGGCAGGACACATCAATCTGGTTAAAGGAGAACGCTCTGAATTGGCAACGGAAGCAGCAAATTTGTTATGAAACAAAATTTTGAATACAAAAAAAACGCCCTGGAATATGATATCTTTTTGAATATCAAAAAAGAAGATATTCATGTACTGTGTTATATTGTCGAAGCTGAAGATAATCTTATGAACATACGGCACACGACAGCTGATGGAAACCTAAAAATCATTGTACCTCGTGATATGCTTGAAGATGCGCTGAAATTCCTTGGATCAATAAAAAACGTTATAGATTTAGAAGTGGTGGATATACGTGAAAACCCTGGACATACTTAAGTTACTTAAATTACCTCTACCAAAAGAAAAAGCCAGCAGTGTTCGGGATGTTGACTACGATAAACTTATTTACAAAGGATATGACACATTTCTATTTGACTATGACAATACTCTGGCTGTATGGAGGTCGGATTTTAACGAAAAAAACAAAATTGTAATTGAACATCTTTTGAAAAGAGATAAAAAAGTTGCAGTGGTTACCAACGCCCCGAAAGAAAGAATAAACAACCTTCGGCGATTATTTGGTGATAAGATAAAACTCTATCATTCGATGAAAAAACCCAGTACAAAAGAAATGCAAAGGGTTTTAAAGGAACTTAAATCCATTCCAGAGAAAACGGTAATCGTTGGAGATTTGTTTTTGACAGATACAATTGCAGGCAACCGCATGGGATTTTATACAGTTTTGGTAAAACCACCAATTCATGAGGACATGCCCCCTTATAAGAAAGTTATGGCTTTCTTAACAGTTTCAAGTTATATGGTATTTTTTTATCTTATTGGATGGTTTTTCAGGGTTTTAGAACTTGGAACACCTCATATTTTTTTAAGTGATGTTGGGAAAGTTGATTTTGAAAATCTAAAGGAATCCGGATACAAAATGATTATATTTGATTTTGACAATACTCTTGAACCGTGGAGTTCCCATAAACTATCAGTCGAAAAAATCCTCCTCTTGAACAGGATAAAGAAAATGGGTATGAAAATAGCGATAATTTCAAATGGTAAGAGAAAAAGAATTGATGAACTTCTGAAAATCATACCAGAAATTGATGTTGTATCAAAGGCAAGGAAACCAGTACCAGCAAAAACCAGAAAGCTTCTAAGAAATAACAGTGTTCCACCATACAAAGCTGTGATTATTGGTGATCAACTTTTTACAGATATATTACTGGGGAATCTTCTGGGAACTTTTACCATAAAAGTAAATCCCCTTTCTGATAAAGACTTTTTTACAACAAAAATATTGAGGGGTTTTGAAAAATTTGCCCTTAAGTACATCAAACAGGGACTGGAAGAAGTGAAAAGATCATGAAATGTGCTGGTTGTGGTGTAGCCCTACAAACGGTTGAGCCGGATCTTGAAGGTTATATTCCTGAAAGTGTTCTTATTAGCAGAACAGAATCAAAGGAACCCGTGTACTGCCAGCGATGTTTTAAGCTAAAACATTATGGTGTACTCCCTTCAAAATTGACGGGTAAAATTGACTTCAAAGAAATAAAACAATATTTAGATCTTACAGATAATGTAATTTTGGTGATTGATGTTTTTGATCTTAATGGTACAGCCACCAAAGAGGTTATAGAAAAACTCAAAAGTAAAAGAATACATTATGTGGTGAATAAGATCGATTTGATTCCACAAGAAATTTCAAGAGACGAACTGATTAAATGGAGTAAAGAGTCTCTTAATGTGGATTCATCGAAAATTTGTCTGGTTTCATCAACAAAAAGATCTGGAATAAACAGGTTATTAAAAAGACTTTCAGACGAAAAAGAGAAAGCATTTTTGCTAATGGGTATGACAAATGTTGGAAAATCATCATTGATAAATGCGCTAAAATCTGAAGATAGGATTACAGTCAGCGAGTATCCTGGAACGACAATGAAAACTCTTAAGATATATGATAAAAAACATGATATTACCTTTATCGATACCCCAGGGCTTTCAACCAACAACAGAATGACAGATTCATTGCCTTTAGAATGTCAGAAGAAGATAACTCCTAGAAAAAAATTGAAGGTTTACACTATAAATGCTAAAAGAGATCGAAGTATTTTTATCGGAGGTTTTGTTAAGTTAACGATAAAGGGAGACTCAGGAACAAATTCTCCCATTTTAAATATCATTACATCCGAAAATACTACAATACACGAAACTGATCCTGAGAAGGCAACAGAGAAATGGAAGGAATGGTTTGGCACTTTACTCGTTCCGCCATGTAAGAAGAGTAATCTAGACAAGTACAGCTGGGAAAAAATTAACGATGAATTTTTTACTGGTGAAGAGTTAAACATAAGTGGGCTTGGATGGCTTAGTGTCGCCAGAGGACCTGCAAAAGTCCATATAGAATTTCTATCTGATTTGAAGTTAACAAAAAGAAAGGGCCTCGTTGGCCCCACTACATTCAAGTAAACAATAAATTATACTTATTTTGGAGGTGTAGCAATTGAAACTAAAAAAACCAGGAATTAAAGCTGGGGTATCGAACAGGCATGTTCACCTTTCGGAAAATGATTTGAAAAAATTGTTTGGAGAAGGCTATCAACTAGAAGAAATTAAAGAACTGGGACAACCAGGACAATATGCAGCCAAAGAAAAGGTAATAATTGTCGGTCCAAAAAATGCAATTGCCGGTGTTAGAGTATTGGGACCTGTTAGAAAAGCTACTCAGGTAGAAATTTCCAGAACAGATGCATTCAAACTAGGTGTTAATCCTCCAATAAACGATTCAGGAGATCACTCGGGAACCCCTGGTATAACCATTGTGGGGCCAAAAGGAACAGTGGTCATTGACAGTGGACTTATTATTGCAAAAAGGCACATACATATGACTCCAGAAGAATCCAGAACCTACGATGTGAAGGACAAAGATATTGTTAAGGTCTACTGTGAAGGAAACGGTCAAAGAAAGACGATTTTCGATGACGTATTGATTAGAGTCAGCGAAAAATATGCACTGGAGTTTCATGTTGATGTAGATGAAGCCAACGCAGCAATGCTAAAAAACGGAGACGAAGTCTTTATTATAGACGAAATGTAAAATGGTACATCTGGGAACAAGTGGTTATAGTTTTAGTGATTGGAAAGGCACTGTATATCCCGAAACAATCAAATCATCTGAGATGCTGAGGTATTACTTTTCTGTCTGGAATTTCAACAGTGTTGAACTTAATTTCACTTATTACAGACAACCAAGCTATAAAAGTATTGTTGGAATAACCAGAAAGATCTCCGGGAAATTTACATTTTCGGTGAAAGCACCAGGCAAGGTAACTCATGAACTCTGGAGAAACGAAAATAATACAGTTGCTTATAAAACGCTGGACGATTTCTTCGATCCTTTGGAAATATTGAAGAAAGAAAATAGAATGGCAGTGATTCTTTTCCAATTTCCCTACAGTTTTCACCTTACCAAATCTAACATAAAATATCTCGAAAATATTTCCAGTTATTGCGCTGAAAAAAACTACAAAACAGCTGTAGAATTTCGAAACGTCGAATGGGCGAAAAATAGTGTTTTGAAGGAGCTATCCACTAATACAACGCCTGTTACCGTAGATGAACCTAAAATAGGAAAATTGTTTCCCTATATTCCTGTGAAGAGTGAAAGTCTTGCTTATTTTAGATTCCACGGCAGAAATCTCAACTGGTTCAGTGCAGAAGGAAGTGAACGATATAACTACAATTACTCTGAAAAAGACCTTAGACGCTTTGCAAATGATGTGTTAGAATTCTTGAAAGAAGGTACAGAAGTGTATGTTTATTTTAACAACTGTTATATGGGGAAAGCTGTCAATAACGCCCTACGTTTTAGAAAGATGCTGGAAGGAGAACCATAGATGACCAATTTTAATGAACTCGTAAGCATCATCGTAAAGATGCTGGTTGATGGTAGCGAAACACATGAAATTTTCGAAAAACTATCCACTTTTGGACTGTCAGATGAAGAAATCGACAAAATATACAACGCCACTGTTGAAATGATAGCGGCTGGTTCCGATTCAACAGAGATTGTTTTTAGTGAAAGTTACAATAGACAGAGAAGAATATTTCTCGAAGATGAAGTTGATACTTTGAAGGCTGTCCCGGGATTACTTCAATCATATTTGTGGGGCGAAATTGAAGAAGCCGATTTTGAACGAACATTAAGTGATCTTAGTTCATTTGATGAATAAAAAAAGGCGGTTAACCCGCCTTTTTTAACTAATTAATCCATTTAGCCATGGCAAAGTAATTGCTAAACGGTAAATATTCTGCATTTGGAACAACTCTTATTGTGTAAGCTATACGTCCTTCCTGTTCAATCGTGAATTCACCAGAATATATGTACTCGTTGTGCACATCGTTTTTCTGCAGCTTCATTGGATATAATTTGTAATCGTTCATTTTATTCTCTTCGTCAAATATCGCAAGAAAGATCTCAACCTGGACTTCTTCCGGCTTTAGTTCACCAAGATATACATTAGCCGTTAGACTTAGTTTTGTTCCGACCTTAATGCTCTCTTCCGAACCAGAAGTTATCTTATTGGACCTGATCCTTATGTTTTTCCAGTTACCTTCAAGACGCTCTTTCCATTCAGCTAACTTTTTCGCATTTTCATAATCATTATCTTTTACAAAGTCAGCTGTTTCAATTGTCTTAAAATAAAGCTTTTCGGCATACTCAGCTAGCATTCGATGTGTATTAAAATGCTTTCCTACACTTTTAATTGAATTCTTCATTTTTTCAACCCAGCCCTCGGGTATACCTTTATCATTTCTTTTGTAAAAGGTGGGAATAATTTCATTTTCTAGAGAATTGTATATGGAAACACTATCAATTCGATCCTGGAGTTCCTTGTCACCATAATCACGATTGTCACCAATTGCCCATCCGTTATTTCCGTTATAGCCTTCAACCCACCAACCATCCAATACACTGAAATTCAAAACACCGTTCACTCCAGCTTTTTCTCCACTGGTTCCGCTGGCTTCGTGAGGTCTTCTTGGTGTATTAAGCCATACATCAACCCCACTAACCATATGGCGTGCAATATTTGTATCGTAGTTTTCCACAAAGACGATACGGTTTTTAAATTCAGGTAGTCTCGAGATTTCATAAAGACGCTTAATCAATTCCTTCCCGGGATCATCTGCCGGGTGCGCTTTACCTGAGTAAATAAATTGTACGGGTTTTTCAGGGTCTGTAAGCAATCTTTTTAACCTATCTATATCCTTCAAAACCAGAGTAGCTCTTTTATAAGTAGCAAATCTCCTTGCAAAACCTATTGTCAAAACGTTCTCGGGTAATATATTTTTTACTTCTGCAAGTTCTTCAACCGTTTCTCCAAGCCTTTCTCTCTGCCTTTTTAATCTACCTTGGCTGAACTTCCTTAATCTTTGTTTCAGTTTACAATGAACATTCCACAGTTCTTCATCAGGTATCTTATCAACATTCTCCCATATCTCATGGTCTGTGATTTTTTCTTCCCAATTGTTCGGAAAATACTTATCCAATAAAGCATAAAGGTCCCTGTTCAACCATGTCCAGAGATGTACTCCGTTTGTAATGTGATCTATGGGTATTTCAATCTCTGGTAAATCAGTAAAAATATGGTTCCACATCTTTCTGGATACCTTCGCATGAAGCAAACTAACTCCATTCGCGCACGCTGATAACCTTAAGGCAAGAACTGTCATGCTAAAATGCTCATAGCCACTTGTCACCTTTTCTGATCCGAGTTCCATGAAATCACGGCGTGTTATTCCAAGACTGACCCAGAATTCTGAGAAGTATTTATCAATCAGTATAGGATCAAAAACGTCGTTACCCGCTGGTACCGGGGTGTGTGTTGTAAAAACATTACTCGATCGGGCTGCTTCTATAGCCGATTTAAAGTCAAGATTCTTTCCAATCATATATTCTCTTATTCTTTCTACCCCGAGAAAAGCAGCATGGCCTTCATTCATATGCCAGACTGAAGGATTGAACCCTAATATTCTTAGAGCTCTAACGCCCCCTATCCCCAGCACTATTTCTTGCTTTATACGTGTTTCACGATCCCCGCCGTAAAGCTGTTTAGTAATCTTTCTGTCTTCATGTGTATTTTTGTCTATATCAGTATCGAGCAAATAAAGTGGAACCCTTCCTATTTCAGCTTTCCAAACCTTTGCATATACTTTCCTTTCGGGAAATTGAATGGTCACTACAATTTCTTCCCCATCTTCATCGTCTACTTCTTTTACAGGTAAATCTTCGAAATCATAAGTCTGATAAATATTTTGTTGCCATCCATTTTTGTCAAGCAATTGACTGAAATAACCGTTTCTGTATAGTAATCCCACAGCAACAAGATTGAAACCCATATCGCTGGCAGTTTTCAAATGGTCTCCGGCAAGTACACCAAGTCCCCCTGAATATATTGGGAAGGATTCATGGATCCCGTACTCTGCACAGAAATACGCTACCGTGTGTTCGTATTTTTCGGGATAATTTCTTCTTATCCACGTATCTTCAGATTTTATATATTTGTCAAATTTTTCCAGTACCGAATCATACAGTTTCAGAAAATCATCATTTTTAGCCAGTTCATTGAGCTTTTTCTGGCTGATTCTTCTTAGAACCTTTACGGGACTTCGCTTCTGTTCATACCACAAATTTATGTCCATTTTTTTAAACACTGCTTCTGCCGATGGATTCCATGTCCACCAAAAATTGTATGCCAGTTCTTCAAGTCGTGCCAGCCTCTTGGGTAGCTTTGGAATTGCCCTTATTCTTTCAAGAAAACGCATCTGATTCCTCCTTTAAAATGAATCAATAAATCAATTATAAGATTTCTGAAGCAAATTTTCAGTATGTTTTTTGAATCAAAGATTTTTCTCTTAATTAGTTAAAGAATAATGCTTTATGAAGATATAAAAAAGGAGAGCTAAACGCTCTCCCAATATTTTTACTTCTTTACGCCTCTTTTTTTATCAAGCCTCTTTTTATAAGCTGATATTTTCTTCGAGCTTTCCTTCATAAATTTGGAAAGTTTTCTTTCGAAGTCCTGATTCGATTTGGATTCTGATTTATCTCCAGAATTCTTTTCAAGATCCTTGATCGATAATTCCCACTTTCCGAATTTTGTTGTGCCAAGAACCTTGGCTTTTATCGACTGTCCTACCTTAAGATAGTTGTCAATGTCCTTAACGTAATCCTTCGAAACCTTGGAAATGTGTACAAAACCTTCTTCTCCATCTTGCAAAGAAACAAATGCTCCAAATTTCTTAATAGCGGTAACTTTACCTTCAACGACGTTACCAACTTTCACACTCACATTTCTAACCTCCAAAATCTTTTTTTGATGTTAACAGAAACAATCTATTAGTATTTGTCTCCATATTTACTTTTAAACTTCTGAACCCTTCCTTCACTATCCATTATCAGTGAGCCACCGCCTCCCTGATAGTATGGATGGCAATTAGAACAAACGTCCAGTTTTATATTTTCTTTTGTTGACCAAAAAGTATGTTCCGCGCCGCATGTGCATCTTGCGGTTACCAGCTTTAACTCTGGCTGGATATTCTTTTTCATCAGGTCTTCACCTCTTCTATAGTGTAATTTTACAAGAATCATTATATCATACGTAATGGAGGGTGTCAAAGAAAAAAGTACCAGAAACATAGGACTATAATGTTATAAAAACGAAAGGAAATGATTCATGTTGGAAGAAATTGTGGATGTTATTAGAAATAATATCTCATCATCAAATTTTTATACGTTTTATGAAAAAAGAAGAGAGAGAGTAAAGAGAATAAACGGACTATTTCATCAATCAAGTGATACAAAACTTAGAAATTATATGATTCATTCTGGCGAATATCCTTCGCTTTCTTCGATGGATAGTATGAATATATCCTTTGTCATAGATATTTTGAAGGAAAAGCGAGGAGAACCAGATACAGTAAGATACATTGCGAACCTTGTAAACGCTCCTATACAGGAAATTGGACGTATAGCTTATTTTATGTATCCACACAATAATCCTCCAGTTTCGGGTCTCGTTCAAAAACGAATAAAAAAAAATGATGACTACTTAAGATGGCTAAAACTTGCTAAAAGTCTCGTGCCGGGTATCATCAAAGATTACATTATGCTTGAAAGCGCGCTTTTATACACAAATAAAACCATGATTACTGACAACAAACTACCAAACTTTAAAAAGTTTGAAAATATAAATCACAGGCATATTACGGATATTGAACGACTAAAAAATTTATTGAAAAAGGCAAACATGGAAGAATGCAAAAATATTGTGAATCACATCAGTAATAGTTATGTGAAAAGAGTCATAACAAGCAAAAAAACCTTTGAAGCAATTATCGATGGCAGTAACATTATATACTCAGGAGAAGATTTTCCTGATATAACAAAAATTGACAGGCTTTTCACAAAAACATTCTCAAAAATAAAATATGCTTTTTTCCCATACAGAATCATATTTGATGCTAATGTTAGATATCTGGTGAAGGGTTACCAGCAGGAAGAGCTTGAAAAATGGCTGGCTTTACCACAAACAGAGTTATATTCGCCTGCAGATGAAAGAATACTTCAGCTGGCGGATGAAAAAAACGCCAGTGTTATAAGTTACGATAGATTTCTCGAGTATGATACATCTGGAATAAGAACTTATAGACCGGAGGATTTATATGAGGGTTAATGTATTTGATTATGAACTACCTGAGGACCTTATATCGCAGAAACCCATTATTCCAAGAGATAGTTGCAGACTCATGATAATTGACAAAAATAATAAACAGTTCTCACATGATGTATTCTGGAATATCAAAAAATATCTTAAACCTAATGATTTAGTTGTTCTTAACGACAGCAGGGTTATACCTGCACGGTTGCTTGGAAACAAATCAACCGGTGCGAGTGTTGAAGTTGTACTGCTAAAAAAAGTAAATAACAATAACTGGAAGGCTATAGTTAAACCCGGCAATAAAATCAAAACAGGTAACAAACTGGTGTTTTCTAACCTCACCTGTAAAGTAATTAAGCATTACGATGATGGAACAAGGTTACTTCATTTCCCTGATGAATACTCTGATGAAAAAATCTTTAGAGCTGGTCATTTGCCTATACCTCCATACATTAAGGAATATCCGGAACAACCGGAATATTATCAAACTGTGTATGCAAAAAAGAATGGTTCTGTTGCTGCTCCTACTGCAGGTCTGCATTTTACAAAAAGGGTTCTGATTGATCTTAAAAAAAAGGGAGTTTTGATTACATACTTAACCCTGCACATTGGGTTAGGAACCTTTAGACCGGTAAAAACAGCAAGAATAGAAGACCATAAAATGCACTCTGAGTATTACTGTATAGATGAAGACTGTGCACAACTGGTTAATAAAACACTCAAAAATCGCTGCAGGGTTATAGCAGTTGGTACTACTGTTGTAAGAGCTCTTGAAAGCAATTACAGAAAACATGGCAGGATAATTTCGGATTGCGATGAAACAAGTATATTTATCTATCCTCCATTTAAATTTACGGTGGTTTCAGGTATGGTGACAAATTTTCACCTTCCAAAATCCACTTTGTTAATGCTCGTATCCGCTTTTGCAGGTAAAGAAATTACACTGAAAGCGTACAAAGAAGCAATATATATGCGATATAAATTTTTCTCCTTCGGAGATTCCTGTCTGTTTATTTGATTGTCAGGTTAGCTCCTTTCCGTCAAGCCAGGGTGAAATGAAGTGTTCCCAAAAATGCTTAAATACAATTGCAATCGGTACAGCAATAAAAGCTCCAACAACACCCAGAACCTGCCCAAAAATTATTATCATAAAGATAATCGCTACCGGATTGATTCTTCCATAACCCTTCATGAGTTTTAGGAAAAAGACAAAGGCAACTGAATGAACAGCGACCAGAACCAGGGCCAATACAATCAATATCCCCAAATTTTGTACTGAAGCCGCCAATAAAAATAGGGGAATAACTTCCAGAGCAACCCCTACTATGGGTATCAAGTTTGTTACCGCTGCCCAAAAACCCATTAAAATGCTGTATTCCAGCGCAAGTAATCTTACTACTATTCCAACCAGAAACCCTACCATCAATGATATTACCAAAATAGTATTTACATATCTTTGGAGACTTCTATATGTATCTTTTAAGAAGTTTTTTGCAATATTCCTCGAATGATTGGGATAAAGCTTTGTTGAATATCGTTTCATTAATGGAAAATAATAACTCAGATAAACAGTACCTAAAATTACAAAGAATATGACTGTAAAAGCTGAAGAAATTATCGACGGAACCTTTTGAAAAATCAGAGGTATGTATTCTCTAAATTTTGCCTGTAAAGAAATAAGCAGGTTCCGGATATTGTTTATTATTTCTTCTTTTCGTTCTGGAGAAATCGCTTTTGGAATAATTGCTCCAGTAAATTTTCTCCAGTTTTCTTTGGATTCTATTCTTACAGCTTTTTCCAACAGTTCTTTTTCTAAATATTCAGCTGTATCCTCTGGTAAATGCTCCTTTAGAATGTCCTCCAAATTTTCTTCTTTTATCTGCTCATGTTCCTGATCTCCTCCAATTATTACTACGAATGTGTTTTCTGGAAGATCAAAGTTCTTTTCAAATTGTTTTTTTATAGAAACTTCAGGTTCAGTTTCACTTTCCTCATAAACGCTTTTATAATAATCTTTAATCTTTTGCTTAATTTCATCCATTTGTTCCTGAGTTAATCCAGCCTTTTCTAACCTGCTAACTGTCTCCTCAGTACTAAATATTTCATCAATATTCTCTTCTACTGTTGCATAATCCAGAACGGAAACAACTGAACTGTTATCTGCAGGAAAAAAATCATAAATTAGTGTGTAGAAATTTGTAGCCTGTCGTACAACAAGGGGAACCAGGTAAAATGAGAGCACAGCAAGTCCAAGAAAAAGAGCTACCACGCCAATGAATATTGCCAGAGGTCTATTAAATCCCAATTTTTTTCTACTAAAGTGAATCCATGGCTCCAAGACAAGAACAATAGCCAGTGTAAAAAGTATAATCGCAGATATAGTCGAAGATAAGGATAGTAATAAAAAACCAATAACTGCATAAATTAAGCTAAATAATAAGGCACAGGATCGTTTATTCTTAAAGGGATTTTTCACTAAAATGCTCACCTCTTTTAAGATGATCAAACATGGTCTTCATCAATTCTCTGTCCTTTGTAATACCGAGTATTATCATAAGTTCTATCCGGGCTTTCTGTGATGAAAGTCCCTGAGCGAGGATTACACCCATTTTTTCCAGATCAGCGCCTCCACCTTCGTAACCATAAATTCCAAGCACTCTGCCTTTAAAGCAACGTGATGTTAGCACAACGGGAATATCATTCTCATTTATAAGTATATTTACTGCCTTTGCTACCCCTGGAGGGACATTACCCCTCCCGAAGGCCTCCAGAACCAAACCTTTGTATCCCATTTGTGGAATTTCAAGAAGCATTTTTCCATTATCGCCAACAAATGTTTTATATAAAGCTATTCTTTCTTCTATTTTTTTACATTCATAAGTTTTTCTCAAAAGAGGTTTCCTGAAGAAAATCACCTTGTCTTCATCCACAATTCCCAGTGGACCATAACCGGGAGAATCAAAGGTAGAAACGTTACTCGTATATGTTTTTGTAACCTCCCTGGCTGCATGAATTTCATCGTTCAAACACACCAACGTACCCATACCTCTAGCCTGTTCACTATTGGCAACCCTCACAGATGACAGCACATTTCTGGGACCATCAGTACCTGTTTCATCGATATTTCTCATTGCTGCTGTACAAACAACTGGTTTCTGACTGTTAATTGTAAGATCAAGAAAATAAGCTGTTTCTTCCAATGTATCAGTTCCATGAGTAACAACTACTCCTTTAATATCTTCGTTTTCTACGATTTCATTTATGAGTCCTGACAGTTTCCACATATCGGAAACTCCTATATGAGGGCTCGGGAGGTTACTGAATTCGTAATGTACTATCTTGGATATGTCACCGAGTTCTTTGATATTTGCTATACTTCGATTAATTCCTTCTGCAGGAAGAGATTTGCCTGTTTTTGAATCTTTTATCATGGCAATTGTTCCTCCAGTTGTTACTACCGCAGTTTTCAAAATAACCTCCTTGCAACTAAATCTTTATTCCAATTTTCTTCAAGAACTCTGTTTCTTCTTTACCAATCACATTACTCACTTCAATCCAATGAAAAAAAGGCCTCTTCAATACAATTTTTTCTGCCCTAGCTTTTCCTATACCTGGAATGTAACTCAGTTCCCGCTGAGACAACATATTTAAAGAACTTCCGTAGGGTAACGCTGTTACCGATCGTTTACCATGACCAACTACTATCATATCAGTTGGATGGCTAAATTTTGAAGGTGAACCTACAAGAATTGGATAACTCCCAAGTTGTCTTCCAAAGTTTATCATTCCTCTGCTGTACTCTGGAATTACCCTTCGTAAAAGTGAACCACACGGGAAAACTCTCTTTACCATCACTGAATCAAATTCATTTCTTATTCTATCTTTATAATATCTGTACCATTTATGCTTGATTTTTGGCATAATCATTTTATAAAGTGGGGTTCCAGGAAAAATCATGGGTTGCCTGATATTTACTCTTCTCACTAGTTGGTTTTCGTTTCTCAAATCAAGCAGATTTTTAATATCAATATCCGCAGTCCTCTCAGTTGTGCCCGGTAATCCGAATATCATGTTTATCCCTGGCAGTAGTTTCGGTATGCCCTCTTCTCTTTCAACACCGACCTCATTTATTACTCTAATGGCAAGTTTTATATCATCTGTACTGCCACCAAGATTATTCATATCACGCACGTGCTCGTCAAAGCTTTCAACACCTAAAGATAAACTATTACCTGAAGTGCAATATTGCTGGATAATAGATAAAAGCTCTTCTGCTTTTTTAATATTATTTGCTATAAAAAGAGGATTAGCATTGTCTACATGAAACACCTCAGGATCCAGGATTTCGTTAGTAGCGCTGAATATTTTTCGAACCGATTCAACATTGGGTTGATAGTTATTTAAGTCAAAACCATAAGCTAGAACATTTGAACTCCTTCCGAATCTGATAGCCTTAACACCAGCTTTTCTTAAGGCGTAGAGCTCACTCATTATTCCTTCTTCATCTCTACTAACAAAGCTTCCATACATAATAGATTCTGTACAAAAAGAACAGTGCCCATCTTTACGTTCGCATCCTCTTGATATGTCAAATTCAACGATTACTTCCGGATAATTTGGGTGTTGCCTAACAATTGACGCACCCATTTTATAAAACTCATTTGCATTTTCATAAAAAGTCTTACCAACTTTCTTACCAAGAAGTTTCGCTAATTCCATCTCGTTAGCCAAAACAAAATCTGCACCGTCTAATTGGGCTTTAATGGCTTCTCTTCCGCCTTTCAATGAATAACCGAGAGTAATGGGTCCAGAAACAATAACTGTTGTCCTTCTGTTACTATCAATTATCCTTTTATATTCATTCAATGCTGCGGGTGTGCCGCCAATATAATGACCTGGCGTGGTAAGTCCACCATGTATCAACAAATAATCATATCCATTGAAGCTTGCCCACAAATCGTCTTCCCTAACCTCATCTATAGTAAAATAATGAACATTAACATCTCTTGTCAAAAAAATACCGGCGATAAGCCTTATCTTTGGAGAAATGTAAGGTGGAACTCCAAAGGATGCTGGTTCATCAGTATAGCAGTCAATAAGAGCAGCTTTCACAGTAATCCTCCATCCAAAAATAATTTTCATCAACAATTATAATGTATATTTCATTTATTTCAGTGCACAAAATATTCTCATATGTACGTAAAAATCGTTGTTGAGACAAGTTCATGACAAGTGTATAATTGAATAGAAATAAAATTTGGAGGGATTTTTTTGCCAGCTGAAAAACGTTGTTCTTTTTGTGGAAGACCGTCTTCACAGGTTAAAAAGTTAATATCTGGAGCAGAAGGATACATTTGCGATGAGTGTGTTGATCTTTTTCATGACATACTGAAACAGGAAAACAAAACATATGGTGATAAAGACAGGAAGTTACCAACACCCGATAAAATATATGAAGAACTCAATAAATTTGTTATCGGTCAGGAACGCGCAAAGAAAACAATTTCCGTTGCCGTTTATAACCATTATAAAAGAGTGTTTAACGCTCCTGAAGATGTAGAGATTGAGAAATCAAACATTTTGTTGATCGGTCCAACAGGTACCGGGAAAACATTAATTGCCAGTACGCTGGCGAGAATACTGTCTGTTCCTTTTGCAATAGCTGATGCTACACCTTTAACAGAAGCAGGTTATGTAGGCGAAGATGTTGAAAATATTATTCTAAGATTGCTTCAGTCGGCGAATTTCGACGTGGAAAGAGCACAGCATGGAATTATTTATATTGATGAGATCGATAAGATAAGCAGAAGGTCACCCAATCCATCGATAACCCGTGATGTATCCGGTGAAGGCGTTCAGCAGGCTTTGTTAAAGATCGTTGAGGGAACGGTGGCAAATGTTCCGCCAAAGGGTGGAAGAAAGCACCCATATCAGGATTTCATTAAGATCGATACATCAAGTATTTTATTCATCGCGGGGGGTGCATTCGACAATCTTGAAGATACAATAAAGCATCGTATCTCACATTCATCAATGGGTTTCGGAAAATCCATCCAGAAGAAATCAGAGGAGAGATTGGGTGCTATTTTATCAAAAACCGTTCCGGATGATTTAATTCAGTACGGCTTAATTCCTGAATTTGTTGGGCGCTTTCCGGTGGTTGCAACACTCAATGATCTTGGACTTGAGGACCTAAAAAGAATTATGCTTGAACCAAAGAATGCCATTGTTAATCAATACAAAAAATTACTTGAAATTGATGGAATAGAACTTGAATTCTCCGATGAAGCTCTTACAGCGATAGCAGAAAAAGCTATGAAACGAGGTACCGGCGCAAGAGCATTAAAGAGTGTTCTGGAAAATGTGATGCTTGATATTATGTATGACATGCCTTCAAAGAAAAATGTAGAAAAAGTTATGGTAACACCTGAAACAGTAGAAGAAGGTATCGCAAAAATCACTACAAGAAAATCTGCCTGATGATTTTACTTGCTGTTGAGAGCTCCTGTGACGAGACCTCCGTAGCTGTGATAAAAGACGGAAAGCTGTTATCAAATAAGACCGCTACACAGATAGATATACATGAAAAATATGGTGGTGTAGTCCCTGAGATAGCTGCGAGAAAACATCTTGAGTACATTATTCCAGTTTTTGAAAAGGCAGTTGAAGAAGCTTGTATAGATATCCACGAAATTGATGTCCTTGCGGCTACATATGGTCCAGGGTTGGTGGGTTCTTTACTTGTAGGATTGTCCTTCGTTAAAGGACTTTCAATTTCACTAAATAAGCCTTTCATAGTTGTAAACCACTTGTTGGGGCATCTTTACGCAAATTTCATTACTTTCCCTGAACTTAAAACCCCTTTTATCGTTCTTTTAGTCTCTGGTGGTCATACAGAGCTATTTTTGATGGAAAACATGGACATAATAAAGAAAATTGGACAAACAAGGGATGATGCTGCAGGTGAAGCTTTCGATAAAATAGCAAGGATGCTGGATCTTGGTTATCCAGGAGGACCAGCTATAGAAAGAGCTGCAGAAAATGGTAGTGATATATACAAATTTCCCAGGTCTCTTAGAAAAAAGAATAACATTGATTTTAGTTTCAGTGGCCTAAAGACATCTGTTTTATATTTTCTGAGAAGAAATAATGGCTTCAAAAAAGAAGATATTGCTGCCTCCGTCCAATCGGCTATTGTTGATAGTCTTGTAGAAAAAACCTTTCTCGCTGCAGAAAAATTCGAAGTGGAAAGAATTGTTTTCGCTGGTGGTGTTGCAGCAAATAAACATCTTAGAAATCAGGCGCAAATTATGGCTAATAAAAGGAAAAAGAGAGTTTATTTTCCACCAATTGAACTCTGTACAGATAATGCGGGTATGATTGCTTACGCAGCATATAAAAAAATAAAAAGGGGAAGTTACTCCCCTTTAGATATAAATGCTGTTCCTTCTCTTACTCTTTAGCCTTCGTTTTCTTTTTTGAAGAATCACCACTGGATTTAGTCGTGGCTTTCTTAGAATCTGTTGAATAAAACCCATCAGTTTTAAACAGGACGCCTACATTAGAGATCATGCGTTCCATCGGTTCTCCACAATCGGGGCATTTTTGCACTCCATCATCAGACATTTTAAGTAAAAGTTGATGCTTTTTATTACACTTTTTGCAGTAATAGTTATACAAAGGCATATATTTCGCTCCCTTCAATCTATTTTATTCTTCATCAGCTGTTGAAGGAATAACACAAATAAAATGTAATTCATCTTCTCCAGTGTTTTTAAATTGATGCTTCACGTTTGGAGGAATAAAAACATAACTGTTATCAGATATTTCTTGCTCTCTATTTTCAGAAATAACTTTGCCTTTTCCTTTAATAATATAAACCTCATGCTCCCAGTTGTGACTGTGATAAGGAGTGTACCCACCCGGTGAAACAACAAATAACCTCATAATAAAAGTTGGAGCATTCAGATCACTGCCTATAAGTATTCTCTTTTTTACACCTTTTATTTTTTCATTATTAAATACACTGGGTTCTACTGATAAAGCATCTCCAACAATAACCCTCTCTTTCATTCTCTCATTCCTTTCTATTTCTTGATTTTCCGTTTCTTGAAACATACTCAACAATTACTTTTCTATAGGGTTCCAGACCTTTGGAATAACTTCTTAAATGACTATATTCAGAAACTATTTCATGTACCTTCCTTCTTTCAAAAGCAAACATAGGTTCCATGACTACACGTTTCTTCTTTCTCAGAGCAATTCTTGCCATTTTGTGCGCAATGTCTTCTATGGACTCTTTTCTGTTATCTTTATAGTTACCGACGTCCACAAAAACATTTACTTTTGTATTTGATAATCTGTTGGCGTAAATATTCATAATGTGTTGTAAAGCGCTGATGGTTTTACCGTGTTTGCCTATCAGTCTGGAAATCTCATCTCCCTGAATATTTATTCTGAAAATTTTTCCCTCAAAGTTAACATCATAATAGACTTGTTTATCAAAGGCATCAAGGATTTCCTTCAAATAATCTCTAACCTTTCGCTCATAATAAACGGGCTTCGGTTTTACTGTTACTCTTGCTTCTTTAGCTCCAAACAATCCTAAAAAACCCTTTGTTCCCTTTTCGATTACCTCCACATCTATTTCGTTGTTATATGCGTCCAATCTAATCTGTGCACGTCTTATCGCTTCTTCAATGGTGGGAGCATTTATCTCAATACTCTTCATCTAGAGCTGCACCTCCTGTATAAACTGTCAAAACTATTTTGCTGGTCTAGCTGGTAGCCCAAGTACTTCTCTGAACGATACTCCCTTCATATCATATCTTTTATAAACAACCATGGTTATTAACAACTGAATTACACTGTTGGTAGCGTAATAAATAAACAAACCTGTTGGCAAAGAATAGAACAGGAATGGGAAAATCAGTGACATTATCATTGCTTGCCTTGCAGATCTACCATCCTGACTGGTAATGGTTGCCATATAGATGCCTGCAGCAACACTTATTAATATCAAGAGAATATTCTGACCAAATCCTCCAGTAGATAAATCATTCCAGATGAAAAACTGAGGAGAAAATGCAAACATCTCACTAAAATACCTAATTACGGAATAAAGCACAAAGAATACTGGAAGCTGAATTAGTAAAGTTAAACAACCTGTTCCGGGATTGACTCCTTCTTTTTTGTATAGTTTCATTAACGCTTCCTGCTGCTTCTGTCTGTCTTTATACTTCTGCTTAATTTTTTGCATTTCAGGCTGCATTTTTCTCATTTCTATCATCGATTTTGTCTGTACATGATAGAGTGGATACAATATCAATCTGATTATCAGCGTGAATATAATAATGGCCCAGCCAAAACTGTTTGTTAATTCTCTAAACCAATACAGTGAAACCACCAGACCGTGATGTATATAACTAAAAATACTCAGTGCACCAATATCGTCAAGTGATTGCTTAACCTCATCATAATACTCAGGAACAGCTTCAGAAATATATACCAGTTTCTTTGGCCCGGCATAATTTCTTATAACCGCGTTACCACTAATATTAGTAATTTCTCTTAATGACACACTTCCCACATCACTGGTGGTTACAAAAACACTTGTAGGTTTATCGCTGAAACTAACATGATAGCCATATCCACTTCTTTCATCCTGTGCAGATACAGAAACATAAGGTATTTTCATTTTCAGTGTTTTACCGGGGAAATCAGTTATAACAAGGAAATTGTAATAAGGATTATTCTTTATTACAAAGGTTTTTGTTCCACCTTCATAATAAAATTCAACGACTATATCTGTGTTTTCGTCTATATAGTAATCAAAATTGGTAGGTATTAATTCTTTATCATCTTCAAAAATATTAAATCCATCATCCGCGTATCTATATATCAACTCACTTTTTCCTTCTACTTTCATATCCAATCTTTCAAGGACGCCCAACTCAGTATTAAGTACGATATTCATGGTTGATATTTCAATATTTATCAGACCGGATGTCGCTTCAATTGTGGGCTCTTTCGCTGAAAATATAGCAATAGACATTAGCATGACAAATAACCCAACGATTACTATTCGCTTGTTCATTTTTTATTCCTCCTAATAAAACTGAATTTTTCCGGGACAGGGTCATAACCACCTGCATTAAAGGGGTTGCAACGAAGTATTCTCCAGACACCAAGTAATGTTCCTTTTAACGCACCAAACCGATGCACAGCCTCATAAGCGTAGGTAGAACAAGTTGGCGTAAACCTGCAACTTGGTTTTTTTAAAGGAGATATATATTTTCTATAGAAAGTAATTGCTTTCAGTATTAGAACTTTCATATCCGTTAACTCTCTTCATCATATTGACTGTGATATTCAGAATTTTTTCTTCGATATCAATATATCCAGTATTACTGCATTTAAACGAGTCTGACAGTTCCCTTCTTGCAATAAACAGTATATCATAACCGGAAGGGAACAACATTTTTCTTGTTCTGTATACCTCTTTTACAAGCCTTTTTAACCTATTTCTCTTAACTCCACTTCCACACTTTTTCCTGATGGATATTCCTATACGTGAAAAAGGCAGACCGTTATAGAACATGAAAATTATGAAAAATCTGTCCTCTATTACTGTTCCATTGTTTAACACTCTTTTGTAGTCAGCCTTTTTTCTTATTAATTCTGTTTTTTTTAAGGTTGCTGGAATCAATCTTACACAGCTATCCGTTTTCTGCCCTTCTTTCTTCTACTGGCCAGAATTCGTTTTCCAGATCTGGATTTTTTTCTTGCGAGAAATCCATGTGTTCTCTTTCTTTTTGCTCTGGAAGGTTGATATGTTCTCTTCATTATAATCCTCCTATCTTGCATTCATGTCGCTTAGAATTATACGTAGCCTCAATTGACGTGTCAAGGACTTAGATATTAACATTGTTCCCATATGCTTACATTTTCTTTCCAGAAAGTAAAGTTGTACTATTATATATATATCACTCAAACAACGCAAGGGTTATATTGTTATTAGGAGGAAATTTTATGCTGTTAACACTGAAGGCAAAAAATTTTTTTACCTTTGATAGTTTTTATATTGAGCTAGATGATGGACTGAATGTTATAACAGGTGAATCCGGATCGGGGAAAAGTCTGATAATGAGGGCAATAAAATCACTTACCGGAGATCCAGTTCAACACAACTCCGAAAAGGATGATAGCTTTGTTGAAGGGACGTTCGTAGCCAATCCTGAGCTAAAAAGCAGAGCCAAAGAATTGGGACTGAATATTCCTTCTGAAGAATTTCTGATAAATGTTTCTTTTGGTCCACAGAGAATTCTCTATCGTCTTGACGGTCAAATAATTCCGAAACAACTTGTACAGAAGTTGTTTGACGGCTTCATTGAAATTCATTCACAGCTTAGCAGTGTAAAGCTTCTTAATTCTTCAACCCACTATAAAATACTTGATCAAACATTACCTGCTGCTTTGAAAAAGACATACCAGGAAACATATCAAAAGCTGGTTGAAACCAAAACTCACTTACAAAAAATCAAAATGACACCAGAAGAACTGGAGCGAGAAAAAGAATATTTGAAGTTCCAGCTTAATGAACTGGGAAAAGCCAATCTTAAGCATGGTGAAATGGAAACGGTAGAGAGTAGGTACTCGAAGATTCTTGACAGCCAAAAATTAAAGGATACATTTGATTGGTTAATGAATATGCTTCGTGATGATCAAGAATCGCTATACAATCAACTGTGGAAAGCGGTAAAGGAGTTAAAGGACTTTGAAAAATACGGATACAGCGAACTGATTGAACACTCTAATGTTGCATTGGAGGAGATAGAATATCTTTATCATTTTATTGAAAGCGAACTGGAAGATATCAGTATTGATGATGATGAATACCAAAAACTTGAATATCGATTTAATATCATTCAGGGTTTGAAGCGAAAATATGGACAAACCGAAGACGAAATATTTAAAACATGGGAAGATCTTGAAAATAAATTTGAAGAACTTGAGAACAGTGAACAAAAAAGAGAAGAGCTCATTAAAACAGAGAAAATATTAAAGGAAAAACTCATCAAAACAGGTAAGGAAATAGATGAATTAAGAGCGAAAAACGCTGAGAAAATAGAAAAATCAATTATTCCACACCTTGAAGATCTAAAGATGACCGGTGCCAGGGTTAAGTTTGAATTGATCCCAGAACATGAACCAAAATACTATGGCACTTCTAAAGTCACTATTCTTGCCAGAACAAACCCAGGTGGCGATACACTAGAACTAAACAAAATCGCTTCAGGGGGAGAACTTTCAAGAATTCTGCTTGCCATAGAATCAGCTCTAAAAAAAGAATTGAAATTTAATACCATAATTTTTGATGAAATAGACTCGGGAGTCGGAGCAAGAATGGGGAATACTCTTGCCGAAAAACTGGTTGAGCTTACTGAAAATCTTCAAACAGTGGTAATCACACATTTACCGCAAATTGCATCAAAAGCATCAAAACATTTTGCTGTAAAGAAAAACCAATTTGGTGACAGTATAGTTTCCGATGTTGTACACTTGAAACAGGATGAAAGATTGGTTGAACTGGAAAAAATGTATGGAAGGGTGGAATTTGAAAGTGACTGATAGAAAACAACTGGTAGATAGAATTATAGAAGAAAAAGGCGAAGATGCGATTCCCATTTTAATTAAATTGCTTGAAGATGAAGACAATGACGTTGCAGAGATCTGTCTCGAGGCACTTCTGGGTATGGGAAAAGCAGGTAGAAAAGCATTGGCGGATAAACTTAAACAAATAGAAGCGGAAAATAGAAAAGGTGATATAACAGCACTTTTAATAATAGACAGGCTTGCTGAATCTGGTAACAGAAAACTTGTCCAACTCTTTTATTCTTTTTTGAAGTTGTATAGCGATGAACGTTCACAGGTCATTATTTACGAAGCACTCGCAAAACTTGGAGAAGGCGAAAAGATTGTTGATCCACTTATATTTATGCTTGATGATGCTAAAAATTCTGAATTTATAGAGCTGTTAATAATGGCCTTGAGTAATACAGGTACAAGAAAAGCGCTGGAAAGATTATCTAAGCTATATCACGATGAAAACATTGATAAATCAACCCGTTCTTTTGTTCTTGAAGGCATTCATAATCTTATTGCTAACAATCCCAATTTTAGCGAAATTCTTAGAGAAACAAGCAAAGGAAAAGAAATACTGGACAAATTGTATTTATGGCAACAAAAAAATGAACAAAACTAAAACACTATTAACAGACTTTCTAAATGAAAATAACTGTCCTTTCTTTGTGAATGAGCCTTTGAAGGATCATACAACCATTGGTATTGGAGGTAAAACACCGGTTTACATTCTACCACCTACAGAGAATTTCCTGATAGAGATCGTGAGTTATCTAAGAAAAAATTGTGTTAATTACAGGGTACTAGGTCGGGGCTCAAATGTGATACCTGACGATGACAATAATGTTGTTATAATTTCTAGCAGTAAGCTTAATAAGATTGAATACTTTCCTCCGGCTATCGTAGTTGACGCAGGGTTTTCTGTAAACAAGCTCGTTCCTGAATTGGCCAGACACGAGCTGTCAGGATTTGAATTTTTAGCAGGATTACCGGGAAGCATTGGAGGAGCTCTTTATATGAACGCCGGAGCATTTGGCAGGGAGATAGGCGATTTTTTCGAGTCAGCTCGTGTTATTGATGAAAATGGTAAGATCAAAAATGTTAGTAAAGAAGGTATAAACTTTGGTTATAGATACAGCTCATTTCAAAACAAACAATATTTGATACTCGCGGCAACTTTTAACTTACATAAAGACTCTAAAATAAAAATCAAGAGAAGATCGAACGCCATACTTAACCAGAGAATTAAAACACAACCGGTTAAATGGAAAAGCGCTGGTAGCATCTTCAAAAAACCTTTAAATGACTTTAGTGTCGGTTATGCAATTGATAAACTGGGATTGAAAGGTATCCGATTTGGAGGTGCAGAAGTCTCAAAAAAACACGCAGGTTTCATAATAAATAGGGGGAATGCTTCACAATATGATATCAAACAGTTAATTGGTTTTATAAAAGCTCAAATAAAGGAACATTTTGGTGTTTTGCTAGAAACAGAGGTAGAACTGTGGTAACGTGAAATAAGGGGGTGTAATTGTGGATAACAATGATGATCTTTTTGGTGATATTGAACCAAAAAGAGATTATACGAAACTGATCAAAATCATTGTCCCGGTAATCATTATTGCTGTGATCGCGATCTATTTTTTAACAGGATTCTATCGTGTTGAACCCGCAGAAGTTGGTCTTGTTAAACGCTTTGGCGAATACCAAAAACAAGTCGGACCAGGTTTACATTATCATTTACCATATCCAATTGAATCAATAGTTATCGTAAATGTGTCCGAGTTACGAAAAAAAGAGATAGGGTTCCAAACGATTTCGCCTGGAAGATACTCATCTAGAGAAAATGAAGCGTTGATGCTAACGGGAGACGGAAATATTGTATACGCAGAAGCTGTTATTCAGTATTTCATTTCAGACGCAGGAAAATTCGCCTTTAATCTAAAAAGTGACGAAGATATTGTAAAAAGCTATGCTTCTTCCGCTCTCAGAGAAGAAGTGGCAGCTGTTACAGTCGATGAAATTCTTACAGTAAGCAGAAATGCTATTGCCCTGCGTACAGCATCTAGAGTACAGCAGGAACTGGATGAATTGGGAGTAGGTATCCAGGTTAAAAATGTATATCTTCAGGAGGTAAGCCCTCCACAACAGGTTATTGCTGCTTTTGATGATGTCAACAGCGCAAAACAGGATAGAGAGCAATTTATATATAAAGCCGAAGAATACAAGAACGAGATCATTCCAAAAGCAGAGGGGCAAGCAAATGAGGTTTTAAACGAAGCTGAAGCCTATGCAAGATCAAAGGTTCTAAAGGCACAAGGTGAAAGTTCACGATTTACAAGTATTCTAAAAGAATACAGAAATGCCCCGAGAGTAACGAAAACAAGGCTATATCTTGAAACGGTGGACAAGGTACTTGGAGAAAGTGAAAAAATCATAACGACAAACAGCGAGGACCTCCTAAAATTCTTCGATATAACAGGCTACAAAGGAGGCGGCTCACAGTGAAATTACTAGTCACGCTTGTGGTAATAATAGTTCTTGCGCTGATTATTCTACCAGGATTTTTCTATTTCGTAGATGAGGTAGAACAGGCCGTAGTATTGAGATTTGGTGATATTGTTCAGGTGAGCACAGAACCAGGTCTATATACCAAAGCACCGTTTATTGACAATGTCGTGAAATTTGATGAGCGCATTCAGCTTTATGACATTTCTGCAGAAAGAATCTATACTGAAGACAAAAAGACTTTACTTGTTGACACTTTTGCGATGTGGAGAATTGTGGATCCCGAAGCATTCGTAAAAACAATGAGAACAGTAAACAATGCTTTAACAAGGATAGATGACGTTGTATATTCAACTGTAAGGGACACCTTTGGTGAAAGAACTTTTGATGAAATCGTTTCCAAACAGAGAATAGAAACACTTGAATTTGTAACAGAAGAATCGCGAAAAGAAATGCAGCAATTTGGGCTTGAAATCCTTGCTGTCAGAGTTAAGAAGGCTGATTTACCTGAGGAAAACAAAAACGCAGTTTTCAACAGAATGGAATCTGAAAGAAACCAGGAAGCTGCAAGAATTAGAGCGGAAGGTGAAAAAGAAGCAGCCATAATAAGAGCAGAAGCTGATAAAGATTCAACACTAATAGTTGCTGAAGCCAATCGAGAATCAGAAATCTTAAAAGGTACCGGTGATGCATCAGCCCTAACAATCTATGCTGAAGCTTATTCTGAAGACGAAGAGTTTTACGAATTCTGGAAAAGCTTGAGCGTTTATGAATCAACACTCAAAGATTCAAAATTCGTACTCGATTCACGAATGGATTTTATAAAAGGATTTTTAGCTGGAGAATGAATTGTTATTTGTCTTTAAGGGAACAGCTGAAACATAGTGAAAAGATCAAGCGTTCCCTTTTTATTGTTAATGCTACACATTGCGAATCAGAAAATAAATGCAAAGAATTCATTCAAAGAATAAGCAATTTATATCCTGATGCCAGCCACAATTGCTGGGCATATTATATTGATAATTCGGAAACAAGAAAGAACTATTCTGATGCCGGTGAACCATCAGGAACGGCCGGGCGTCATATTCTTGGATCTGTTGAAGCATTTGAACTTAAAAATATTGCTGTTGTTGTAACAAGGTATTTTGGTGGCATCAAATTGGGTGTAAGAGGATTAATAGACGCTTATGGCGGTGTTACAACCAGAGGGTTAGAAAATGGACAAAAAGCTCTGTTTTGTGCTGGAATAATTGTAACCTTAGTTATGGATTATAGTAGCTGGGATACATTTAACAGGATTTTTAAGGAAAACTCAGACTACAACAAACACAGCATTTCATATACGGACAAAGTAAGCGTTTCAGTTGCAGTGAAAGTTCAAATGCTAAGCAGAATAAAAGACTTTTCAGAAAAACGGGGAATTCATTACAAACTGGGGAATGATGTTACTTTTATTGAGCCAATTGTTTAGATAGAAACGGAATATTTGAAAAATTTGTATATTATCGTTCATGTTAACGTTATTTTTACTCAAATAATTTGACTTTGGGCATGTAATAAGAATATAATCCTTTACGCACATAGGATATTCCTTTCAAAAGGATATCCGATTTTTTCTGTTTGGAGGTACTGGAATTGGAAAAAGTGAAAGCCCTTGGGAGACATCTTATTGCTGAGTTCTTTTCGTGTTCAAAGGAAGCGCTAAATGATCTTGATTTTATCTCTGAAAACCTTAAAATTGCTGCTGCTGTTGCAGGTGCAACGATAGTTGATTCTTCTTTCCATAGATTTCTCCCACATGGAATAAGTGGAGTGGTTGTCATAGCAGAATCACATTTAACGATTCATACCTGGCCCGAGTATGGTTATGCCGCAATTGATCTATTTACATGTGGTGATGAAGTAAATCCCTGGAAAGCCTTTGACTATTTAAGAGAGGTATTTTCAGCAGGTAAAACGGAAGTATCTGAATATCTTAGAGGTGTTTATAATAAACTCAATATACCTGAATCTGCACCATACAAAGTCAGTGAATAACGGAGGCAAAGTATTATGAGAAAAACTTCAGAGAACCTTAAAAACCTTGGTCATATCGTTTACAAGGAAAATTATACCGGTGGTAATGCGGGACTATTCATGAAAGTGAAGCGGGTAATTTATTCTGAACAAACGCCTTTCCAGCGTATCGATATATTTGAACACCCGGATTTTGGTAGAGTTTTTGCCCTCGATGGAATAACAATGTGCACAGAATCCGACGAATTTATGTATCATGAAATGCTTGTTCATGTTCCTCTTTTCACCCACCCGGAGCCAAAAAAGGTCTTAATCATTGGCGGTGGGGATGGAGGTAGTCTACGAGAAGTACTTAAGCAGGAAACTGTGAAAAAAGTAGTGTTGTGTGAAATTGATCCTAACGTTATCGAAGCTTCCAAAAAATACCTGAAAATGACCGCAACTGCTTTCGATAATCCAAAGACCGAGATAGTTAACGAAAATGGAGCAGATTTTGTAAAAAAATACTCAGATTACTTTGATGTAATCATTATAGATTCAACAGATCCCACTTCTGGCGAAGGTGGGCACCTTTTCACTAGAGAGTTCTATAAAGACTGTCATAAGGCTCTAAAAACTGATGGTTTATTGTCAGCTGAAACAGAAGACCCTTTTTATGACAAAGGTTGGGTAGCCATAGCATTCAACAGGATTTCGTCTGTTTTTCCCATTTCAAGAATGTACACGGGATTTATGACAACATATCCTTCGGGAATGTGGACCTATTCGCTGGGATCAAAAAAATATGACCCTGTGAAGGACTTTAGTCCGGAACGTGTTAAGGAAATACAGGCAACATTACGTTACTACAACCCTGAAATACATAAAGCCAGTTTTTCTCTTCCACAGTTTTTAAAGGAACTCATTCATCACGTTTGATTAAGGCTCTCAAAAATGGCTAAGGGGAGAAATCCCCTTTTTTATGCAGCATTAAAACGGGCGTGATAGAATTGTTCAGAAAGCTCGGGAGGAAAATAATTATGTATGAAAGAAACAGAATTCGAAATATTGCAATAGTAGCTCACATAGATCATGGAAAGACTACTTTGGTCGATAGAATACTTGAGTCGACCCATTCTGTTGAGACACGAAAAATGAAAGAACAATATCTTGATGCAATGGATCTTGAAAGGGAACATGGAATCACCATCAAAGCATCACCTGTAAAGGTTCTTTATAAGGCAGAAGACGGGCTGGAATATGAACTGAATATAATCGATACTCCTGGTCATGTTGATTTTACTTATGAAGTTTCGAGAAGCCTTGCTGCCTGTGAAGGCGCGGTATTACTGGTAGATGCTTCACAGGGAGTGGAAGCTCAGACCTTTGCCAATACATATCTTGCACTTGAAAACGAGTTACAAATAATCCCGGTTATCAACAAAATAGATCTGGATGAGGCAAATATCGAAGAGACAAAAATGGAGCTTGAAGATCTGGTGGGTTTCAGCGAGAAGGAATATGTTCTTAGCAGTGGAAAAACAGGAGAAGGAGTCAAGGAATTACTTGAAACAATCGTGAAAAGAGTTCCACCTCCCGGCGGTGAACCAAAAAGTAGATTGAAGGCGTTGATTTTTGATGCCAATTACGATAAATATCGAGGAGTTGTTGTTCACACAAGAATCTTCAATGGTTCTGTAAAACCCGGAGATAAAATTAAATTTTCCAGCATTGATGAGGAATTTGAAGTAGACGAAGTTGGTATCTTCTCACCTGATTTACTGGCTGTCGAATCATTGGGTGTGGGAGAAGTCGGGTACATAATTGCTGGTATAAAGGATGTACAGAGGGCAAAAATTGGTGATACCATCACATCGGCAAATGATCCTGTAGAGAAACCCCTTCCTGGATTTAAAGAAGTTAAACCAATGGTTTACGCAGGTTTGTTTCCGGGTATGCCTGAGTATTATGAGGAACTGAGAAAAGCCTTAGACAGATTGCGTCTTAACGATGCGTCATTTGTTTTCGAACCTGAAAATTCACCTGCTTTAGGTTTTGGTTTCCGCGTAGGTTTTCTTGGTCTGCTTCATATGGAAATAGTAAAAGAGAGGCTTGAAAGAGAACATGAGATAACATGCATTCTTACTGCACCAAACGTTGTCTATAGAATAACTTCAAAGGAAGGCAGGTCATATGAAATTCATAATCCTACGAATTTTCCCGAAGCTGGTGATTATGAAAAGGCGGAAGAACCCTTTGTTGATCTTTCATTAATTACACAGTCTGAATATATGGGCAATATTATTAGCTTCATGACATCTGAAAAACGCGGGGATTTTAAAAAGGTTGAAAACGCTGGTAGAAACAGAGTCATTTTACATTTCGTTGCACCTCTTTCTGAAATAATGTTTGATTTTTTTGATAAAATCAAGGCAATTTCTCACGGCTTTGCCACAATGGATTATGAAATAACAGGTTACAAAGAATCTGATCTTGTTAAAGTGACGATACTTGTTAACAAGGAACAGGTTGATTCGTTATCCTTCGTTGTACACAAAAGCAAAGAGTACGCTATGGCAAAAAAGATGGTCGAAAGATTGAAGGATCTTATTCCCCAACATCAGTTTCAAATTCCCATTCAGGCGAAAGCTGGTGGTAGAATTATTGCAAGGACAGATATTAAAGCTCTTAGAAAGGATGTACTTGCAAAGTGTTATGGTGGGGATGTCACAAGAAAAATGAAGTTGCTGGAAAAACAGCGCGAGGGCAAAAAGAAAATGCGTGAGATAGGAAGGGTGAGAATTCCTCAGACAGCTTTCCTCGCACTACTCAAATCGGATGAACTGGACGAATGAGAACGGAGGAAACAAAGTGTTAATTTTAGGCGCTCACATGTCAACGTCCAAGGGATATCATAAAGTACCGGAAAATTCTTTAAAAATCGGAGGAACAGCATTCCAGATATTTCCTCATAGTCCGTCACAATGGAAAGCAAGATTTCCCACTCCCGAAGAAATTAACAGATTCAAAAATTCTATGAAGAAAGCTGGATTTACAAATGAGGAAGTGCTCATTCATTCGGGTTATCTCATAAACCTGGCCAGTCCAAAAATTGAAGTTTGGGAAAAATCTGTAAAATTACTGAAAGAAGAAATTAAAACTGTCACTTCCTATGGTCTCAAATACTTGAACTTTCATCCTGGTAGCCATCTAGGAAAGGGTTTGTCAGGCGGACTGGATAGACTGGCTAAAGGGCTTGACAAAGCACTCAATGAAAGTGAATCAGATGACATAGTCTTGCTTCTTGAAAATGTTTCTCCCAAAGGCGGGAATATTGGAAGTACATTCGAAGAGTTAAAAAGAATTCTTGGTCTTGTTTCTTTTTCTGAAAAATTTGGTATTACTTATGATACCTGTCACGGTTTCGACGCTGGCTACGATATTACATCAAAATCCGGAATGGAAAACCTGATGGATGAAATAGATAAAACAGTTGGTTTAAACAAAGTCAAAATGATTCATTTGAATGATTCTAAATTTCCCCCAGGTTCAGCTAAGGACAGACATGAACGAATTGGTGAAGGATATATTGGAGACTCAGGGTTTGCCTGCTTCTTATCATATGAATATTTTAGAGAGAAACCCTTAATTCTTGAAACACCCGGTAAAGATCAAGAACACAAGCAGGATATCTCAAGGATAAAATCAATTCTTAAGAACAAGGTACGTTGCAATGGATAAAAAGTACATTGTTGTTACAGGTGGAGTATTAAGTGGTGTTGGGAAAGGTATTCTTTCAGCATCTACAGCAAGGATTCTTAAAGAATGTAACTTAAAAATAAATACATTGAAGATCGATCCTTATTTGAATATTGATGCTGGAACCATGAACCCCAATCAACATGGAGAGGTTTTTGTAACCGAGGACGGTTACGAAGCTGACCTTGACTTGGGCCATTATGAACGGTTTCTGGGAAAAGAAATGAAACGCACCAATAATTTGACAGCAGGTCAAATTTACAAAACAATCATCGAGAAAGAACGGCTGGGGGAATATCTTGGTGCTACGGTCCAGGTAGTACCTCATGTCACAAATGAGATAAAAGACAGAATAATGCAAATTCCTGGTGATGTAGTAATGATCGAAATTGGTGGAACAGTTGGAGATATTGAAGCTGAAATATTTTTAGAAGCCATAAGAGAACTTGCTTTAGAACAAGGTTCTGAGAATTTCCTTTTTGTTCATGTTACCTATGTTCCTTATCTTGAAGCTTCGAGAGAATTTAAGACAAAACCTACCCAGCAATCTATACAGCTTTTAAGAAGAATAGGCATACATCCAAACGCAATTGTTGTACGCTCAAAATCAGCGCTCGAGGATGAGCAATTGGATAAAATCTCCCTTTTTGGTGGTGTGAAAAGAAAGAATATTTTCAGCCTCCCAGATGTTTCAAACGTATATGAAATACCATCAATTCTTTACTCACAAAACATCCACAACATAATCGCTTTAGAATTAGGTCTTGAGTTAAACAATAAATTCAACTGGTCATATCCAGTGCATTTTGATAATTTAAAAATTGCTATTGTTGGTAAATATACAGAAACAGAAGACGCATACAAAAGTATAAGTGAAAGCATATTACTCTGTGGCGTTGAAAAACCAGAAATAATTAATGTGCATGACTTTGATGAAATAGACGATAACGAGCTTAAAAATAAACTTAAAGTTTATGATGGGATAATTATTCCCGGAGGTTTTGGAGAAAGAGGCATCGAAAGCAAAATCAAAGCGATCAAATATGCACGAATTAATCGCGTTCCCATTTTGGGTATCTGTCTTGGTATGCAGCTTATGATAGTTGAATTCGCACGGAATGTCCACAAAATGAAAAACGCTAATTCCACCGAATTTAATCCTGATACTCCATACCCGGTGATAGATTTGATGGAAGAACAAAAAAGAATTATGAACCTTGGTGGAACAATGAGACTTGGAAATCAAGAGATGATAATAACGCCGTTATCAAAACTTTCCAGTATTTATGGAAAAAATGAGATAGTTGAAAGGCACAGACATCGTTATGAAGTTAATTTCGAAGCTTTTAGATTTATGTATACGGAAAATGCTAAAGAAAAATCAGACACCAAGTTTTTTATTTCCGCAAAATCGAAGTTTGTTGAAGCTATTGAGCTATATGAACATCCTTTTTTCGTTGGAGTACAATATCACCCTGAATTCAAATCAAAAGTAGGTGATCCTCATCCGCTGTTCGTTGAATTTATTAACTCCATAAGAAATGGCGTAGATAACTGTGGAAATTCTTGCTAAAGGCAAAAAACATTACCTTGAAGATACTGAGTTGGTGGGTATCATAAATGTAACCCCTGATTCTTTTTATCCTGAGAGTAGATATTCTGACAAAGAAAAGATTGTCAGGGCTATTTCGCATATGGTTGATATGGGCTTGTGTATTGTAGATATCGGAGGAGAATCGTCAAGGCCCGGTGCTGAACCAGTGCCCTATTCAACTGAAATCGATCGTGTTGTTCCAGTGATTGAAGAAGTGAAGAGTAACTTTCCTGATTTGCTTATTTCTGTGGATTCTTATCATCCGGAAACAGTTGAAGCTGCCATGAATGCTGGAGCTGACATATTAAATGATATATCAGGACTGGAAAACCCAAAACTTCTTCAGGTGGCGAGTCGATACCAGGCTGCTGTAATAATAATGCACATGCAGGGACGACCAAAAAATATGCAAAAAAATCCTCATTATGTTAATGTTATTAAAGAAGTAAGTTCTTTTTTATTTGAAAGAGCGAGAAAAGCAATTGCTGGTGGTATAGACAAAAGAAGCATTGTAATCGATCCCGGAATAGGTTTTGGCAAGAATCATGAAGATAATCTTGAACTACTGAGAAATATTGATGTGTTTACAAGAAGCGGATATCCGGTTCTTGTTGGTCATTCAAGAAAGAGTTTTATAGGAAACATTTTAGATCTACCTGTTGAGGAAAGACTTGAAGGTACACTAGCTATAACAGCCTACCTTTTTTTAAAGGGCGTTAATTTCATTAGAGTACATGATATAGAACAAAATCAAAAAGTAATACGTGTCCTGAAAGCACTAAGAAGTTCGTGATATAATTTTATGATTTAGCTTCCGGGAGGGTTTTTTGTGGCTAATAAAAAATATTCCAAGAAATATTGGAAAGAAACCTTTCAAGCTTATCTTTTTTTGTTGCCATCATTTATTGTTCTTGGAATCTTTATTTTCTGGCCTATTGGTTTTTCGCTGGTTCTAAGTTTCTTCAAATGGGATTATACAAGTGCCGACCGATACTTCATTGGTCTGGATAATTATAAAGAACTTTTCAGACTCTCATATCCCATCAGCTTGAATTTTATTTACGCAACGGTAAACACAATAGCCTACATTCTTGGAGCTATAATATTAGTCAGATTCCTGTATTATATTGCCTCGTCATTCACTGAATACAACAGACCTTCCAGGAAATTTTTATTACCGTACCTCATTACTTTATTTCTTTGGATAACGATGATAATCTCTAAAAATATATGGTCGGAAGAAGTTTTTTCATGGTATCACTTTATTATTGCTCTTGCTCTTATAGCAATTTCTGGATGTATTATATTTAAAAAGAGCAACGACGAGCATCTCAATATAATGAGATCCAGAAGCTGGATTACGTTGATTCTAGTTATACTTTTTTTTGTTTTTACTTTTACTATTCTTGTTCCTGCTGGAGACGACCTAGTAACCTATTTTACGCTTGCCAAAGAAAGTTCTGATTTCATAAAGGCAACTTACAATACCATATATTATGTTTTGCTGGCTGTTCCTTCGCAGATAGCAATTGCACTTGTTGTGGCATTGCTGTTAAATAAAAAGATAAAATTGCGGTCGTTGTTTAGAACAGCGTACTTTATTCCCTTTGTTACTTCTGTCGTTGCTGTATCACTTGTATGGCAATGGATGTTTAACGACCAATTCGGACTGATTAATTACTTTCTTTCATGGTTTGGTATAGATAAGATAGCTTGGTTAAAAGAGGAACAATGGACAATTCCAACAATTGCAATTGTTTCAGTCTGGCAGCATCTGGGATATACAGCGGTAATATTTTTAGCAGGTTTACAGAATATAGACAGATCATACTACGAAGCAGCTAGAGTCGATGGAGCAAATAACTGGCAGCAATTTAAGCACATTACCTGGCCTTTGCTATCACCAACGACATTCTTTGTACTAATAATCACTATGATAGGTTCTTTCAAGGTTTTTTCGCAGATATTCATACTCTATCAGGGACTTCCGGGCCCTGTTAATCAAAGCGGGTTAACGCTTGTGTATTATGTGTTCGAAAAGTTCTACAATGAACAAAGAATGGGTGTGGCAAGTGCCGGAGCATATATTTTATTCCTCATTATTCTTGGCTTTACCTTTATTCAGTTTAGAGTAGGCCAAAAACGAATACATTACGAATCTTAGGGTGATTTGAAGTGAAAAACTCTACAAAGTCTCTAACTCAAATCTTTATATACATCTTGATTATTGCTGGCGCCTTCATAATGCTCATCCCTTTTGCCTGGATGGTTGATACATCATTTAAAGCTTCAAGCGAAGTGTCAACATGGCCACCAAAATGGACAACAAAAAACGCAGAGTCAGAAATTGATTTCCAGCTTCAAAAACAGTATAGAGCTTCAGGTGGTCTTGATCTGTCAACCTTAAGTCTCGATCAATTTAAAAACTTCGCCTCGCTTATTGGTGAAACTACAGGAGCCAATACTCTGGTATTGAAGTTAAATGATGACACTATTAGAAGAGGTACAATAACTATCAGGATATTTCAGGATACCGATACAGCTTTTCCAGATGATTACTCGTTAGACCCTAAGACCAATGAATATCAAGCTATCATAGATAGATATCAAGAATACGAAACAACATTTCCTGATGCATATAAAAAAAGTCTTGATGTGAAAATGGAGAGCCCTTCTGTGTTTCTCGAAAATTTCTTTGATATTGCTGAATACAGAAGCGATGCTTTTGCAAGGAAAATCATACTTTCTTCAAGTCTTGAAACGTTGTTTATTAAATCAGGTTCAAGCTTCAAAAATATCGTTGAAAATTCCCTGAGACCCTTCCCTATAGATGACGACGAAACAAAACAAATAAAGGAAAATATAAAAAATGAGATAAATGATAGTGTTGCCCCATTACTCAACGTGCTTTCTCAAAACGCAACTGATATTCGAACTTATCGAAGAGGTTCCGGGGTCCTCATTGAAATGACAGAACTCGATGAGATTATACATATTGTTGAATTAACGCTTGAAGAGGCAAAAAGTAAAAAAGAAGATATATATAAAGCCTTTGATGAAATATCTAGCAGTGATAACAGGCAGCTAATGCTCGCTTCAAAAAACATTAAAAACGCTTTCGATAATAATATTATCACTCCATTGCAGGAGTGGTGCAATCTTTTGAACTTGTATTATTTAGTAAAAGACTATTACAAAGATATACAGACTGAGGTTTTGTCGTCCACATTCGTAAAAGGGAAAATACGAACCGATAAAGAGGTTTATCAGGTTTTACTGGATAACCTTGAAAACTGGGAGTCATCAGAATCAGTTAAGAAGTCCCTAAGAGACAATTTGAATCCAGGTAATGTAAGAAAAGCACAGAATATCTTACTTAAATATCTTGACGGTGAGTTTAATAGTGAAATTGGAAAGTACTTTTCTGATTCAAAAGAAAAATCCGACCTGATATCTGACACCATAAATCTTCTTAAAAGTTCAGCTTTGATCATAGAGGGCCCTGAATTTGATGGAAAAATCAATGATACGATGAGCAATAACCCAAGCTATAACGAGTTCACAAAATTGTTTCAGGAGGCTGGGAACCGCAGTGGACAGGGTATAGTATTTAGTGCCAACATAAATAAATTAGATAGTCTTCTAAATGTTATCAATGAAAATAACTTGATGAATCTCATTTCCATGAGATGGAAGCAAACGAGTTGGATTGGAACATTTGCAAAAATCCATTCTGACGCACTCAGCGAATTGAAGATAATAGAAAAACCGGAAGAAATCAACGCAGTATACTATCGTGGCAGGAACAATACCGCCGGAACAAAGACCTTCGAAATCGAGTTTAATAATATTGCTGCGGTCTGGTTTAAAGATTCCGTTGTCAAAGCAGTTGCAGAATTCACGTTTCTTGAAACAATGGCAAACTTATTTCAGAATTACGTTAGCGCCTGGAATGCTGCTCCTTTTGGAAGATACTATGCAAACACTGTCTTTGTAGCACTTACTACTACCTTCCTTGAAATTATTTTTGCTTCAATGGCAGCCTTTGCCTTTGCAAAGATGGATTTTTTTGGCAAGAACTTTATATTCACCCTGTTTTTGGCAACAATGATGGTTCCAGGAGAAGTACTTCTCGTTCCAAATTTCATTACGTTAACGGTGTTTGGATGGATTGATACATATTACGCTCTTATAGTTCCCTGGGTAATTAGTGTATTTGCCATATTTCTCATTAGGCAGCATTTTATGACGGTCCCTAACGAACTTTACGACGCTGCCAAAATAGATGGGTTATCTAAATGGAAGTTTCTTTGGAGGATAATGGTACCGTTATCTAAACCGGCCATAATCACTGGGGCTCTTTTGAAATTTGTTGGAAGCTGGAATGCTTTCCTCTGGGTATTAATTGTTACCAAGAGCCCGGAATACAGAACATTACCAGTTGGTCTCCAAAATTTCAGCAGCGCTACCGGAACAGAATATAATCTCTTAATGGCAGCAGCGACATTCTCCATCATTCCCGTAGTTATCCTATTCTTAATAACTCAAAAGTACTTCATTGCAGGAATTTCCAGGAGTGGATTGAAATAAAAAGAAGAAAGCAATTCTCAATTGTTTTTACACTTTTTCTCGTATTACTTGTTGTAATGGTTGCAATAACTTCTT
>JBNGCV010000001.1:139531-180902 GCA_049975465.1 Kosmotogaceae bacterium
GCAAAGGTGAGACGTAAAAATATTCTGAATGGACAGAATGACAACCTTCTGGATTGTATGAAACTTAAAGGTAATGAACTGATTCTTGATACCACTTTCGGTCTTGGAAGTGAAGCGCTTTTACTTTCTCATTATCTTGATAAAGGTAAAGTTGTGGGCCTGGAATCATCGATACATATTTTTAGAATTGTGTCACATGGACTGAAACACTATCCCTTCAAATATAACTGGCTTTCTGAAGCATCAAAGCGCATTGTTTTACTCCATAAGAACTTTAAATACTTTATAAGGAATATCGCTTCAAAATCATACGATATTGTCTACTGTGATCCCATGTTTGAGATTCCTCAGTTCAGATCTGATTCTATCAATCCGCTTCGTTATTTCGCCAACTATGAGCAGTTGTCAAGGGAGGATATCAATGAATTCATACGGGTTGCCAAAAGAAGTGTAGTACTAAAATCGAGGATAACCGATCAACTTTTCAGTGAACTTAATACAAATTTTTCATATCAAAAAATCAGTAAAAACAGTGGTGTAATATACGGAGTGATAGAATTATGACCATTCCTATGATTTTAGGACCTACAGGGGTTGGTAAAACTGAATTATTGATTGAAATAGGTAAAGAAATCCCCATTGAAGTAGTATCAATTGATTCTAGGCAGATATACAAATACATGGATATCGGCACGGCCAAACCTGATGAGAAAATTGTTAATGAAGTGCCTCACCACATGATAGATTTCGTTGAACCTGACGAGGAATTTAATGTTTTTAAATTTAAAGAAATTGCTGAAAAAACGATAGATAACATAATCAGAAGAAATAAGATTCCTGTTCCTGCTGGTGGAACAGGAATGTATGCTGAAGCATTAATGTCTGGACTGGTAAAAAATGCTTCAAAAAATACTAATGTTAGAAAAGCCTTGAGGATTATCGATGAGGAAAATCCTGGAATATTGCGAAAATTGTTGAAAATTGTCGATAATGACGCCTTCGAGAAGTTTCATGAACATGATAAGAAAAGGACAATTAGATACCTCGAGGTCTTTCTAACGACTGGTAAACCTTTATCAATTCTTCAGAAAGAAGCACAACCTTCGAAAAGTTTTGCTGTTATAATACTAAATAGAGACAGAAAAGAACTGCACGAAAGAATAAACAAACGTGTAGATAATATGTTGGAAAAAGGACTGTTACAGGAAGTAAAGAGTTTAAGAGACAATGGCTTTTCTCCAGACTTAAATGCAATGCAGAGTATAGGTTATAATGAGATAAACAGTTATCTTGATGGAAAAATAACCTGGGAAGAAGCTGTGGAGCTTATAAAAAGAAATACAAGAAGGTTTGCCAGAAGGCAAATAATCTGGTTTAGGCGATACAGAAAAGCTATATGGTTCAATTTAACAAACGATTCTTATTATAACAATGCAGAATCAGTTAAATCGAAATTATTATCTATTTGGGGGGATAAGAATGACTGAGAAGTTTAACCTTCAGGACAGGTTTCTCAATTTACTACGTATTAACAAAATCGAAGTGAGAGTGTTCCTGGAAGGTGGGTTTCAGACAAAAGGCGTAATAAAGTCCTTTGATAGTTTTACCGTTTTGCTTGAAGATGGCGAGGAACAAACTCTTGTATACAAACATGCCATCAAGATGCTTATACCATCAAAATATGTTAAGCTTTCACAAAAGAATTGAAGAGGTGATATTAAATAGCAAAAAAAGCACTAATTATAGCAGTTTCCAGTCAATACAACAAGAAAAAAACAGCTGAATTATGTAATGAATTGAGATTTCTGGCCACAACTGCTGATTATGAAGTTGTAGAAACAATCATTCAAAATCGTGAACATATTCATCCCGCTTATTATATCGGAAAAGGCAAACTTGAATATATCAAAAGATTAGTACATCATGAAAATATATCATATCTAATAGCACTCGATGAGTTAAGCCCAACACAAAAAACTGAAATAGAGAAAGTGCTTGAAATAACTGTCTTGGATAGAACCGGACTTATACTTACAATCTTCGCCCGAAATGCCACTACAAAAGAGGGGAAAATGGAGGTTGAGCTTGCACAATTGAGATATTCCTTGCCAACACTTAAGGGAAAAGGCAAGAAACTTTCTAACTTAGGTGGAGGAATTGGAACGAGAGGACCGGGTGAAAAAAAGTTAGAGATAGATAAAAGAAACGCACTGAAGAGAATATCTCACTTAAGAGAAACATTGAAGAAACTGCGCTCCGAGCGTTCTACAATGAGAAAAAGAAGAATGGAGAACTCAATACCGGTAGTGTCACTTGTGGGTTATACCAATGCAGGTAAAACATCCATAATGAATGAGATCACGGGCAGTGAATTACAGACAGAGGATAAACTATTTTCAACACTAGAAACACGAGTAAGACGTGCCATTCTACCTAGCGGAATGACAATATTAATATCTGACACTGTCGGTTTTATTAGAGAGCTTCCTCATGAATTGATGGCTTCATTTAAATCAACGCTGGAGGAAGTAAATTTTTCTGATCTTTTGTTTGTTGTTCTGGATGCATCGGATATAAATATAGATGAAAAATACGCAACTGTTGAAAAAACCATAAAAGAGATAGGAGCTGACAAAATAGACAAGATAATTGTGCTAAATAAAATAGATCTTTGCACAAACAACAGAATAAGAGAGCTTGAAAACACATATCCGGGTGCAGTTTTTGTCAGTGCATCAAAAAGTTTTAATATTCAGGAAATGCTCAACAGAGTGCAACAATATTTCAACAAAGATAAAAAGATATTCAGTATAAAAATACCCATGCATAAACTCTCAAGGTTTTTACAGTACAGAGAAAAAATGACTGTTTTAGAAGAAAGATATACCAACAATGTTGCATATTTAACGTATCAAGCAGATAAAGAACTACAAAACCATATACTAACCAGATTGTGAGGGAGGAGTAACTATGAAAAAGACCGTTACTCTTATAGTTTTTCTAATTTTTTCTTTATCAGTAATAACAGCATCGGTTCTTTCTGATCCACTTAATATAGAATTATTGGTAACAGGATACTTTGGTGAATACAGGAGCACTTTTTCCTCAGACTTAAATATAAGCGAACATTTTCATAAAGGTATTGACCTATCCACAAATTCCAGGGTGGGGTTGGAGGTATTCGCTCCTGAAAGTGGATATGTAGATTCTTTAATGATAAACCATCCACTTTATGGAACCGCTTTGATGCTGACACTTCCTGAAGTAAAGGATTTCGTTACAAATGAAAAAGGTATCAAAATCTTATTTGGACATTTACAGGATCTGGGAACTATGACCAACGCAAGCGGTAGACAGTTGAATAAAATCTTCAATGAGGTGCTGCTTGACTACGGTTCAAGTTACATTCAGGTGAAATTCCCTGAAGATGAGATTGAATTCAATAAAGGTGAAATGATCGCTTACAGCGGCAATACAGGCAATGTCGATCCTCATCTTCATGTTGAGATAAGGGATCTTGAAGAAACGATGGTTCTTAACCCAGGAATGTATTTTGAACTGCCAGAATATGCAGGTACAACTGTAAAAGTTTTTGAGATAATTTCTGGAGGAGATGTGTATGATATTACAAAATATCCCAATCCTCTTGTGAAAACATCACCATATACTCCATTTCTGCTGAGAACGCGCGTTGAATCAAGACAACCAATTAATCCTAAATCGATATCGATTTATGTTGAAGATTCTTTGATATATCGTATTGATTTTTCATATTTCTTGATAGAAAATAGCGACCTTGTGCACGAAATCTACACAAATTCTACTATGAGAGACTATCGTTATAGATTAAACGCAACTGCGCCTGAAGAAATCGTTACTGTAAATAAATGGCAAACTGTTGATCTAAGTTCTGAAAAAAATGCTCGATTGGAAGTAATAGATCACTGGGGAAATCGCGTTGAGGTGAAATTTCGTTTAATCGAGCGGAGGTGATCCGGTTGTTTTCATGGAAGAAGGAAAAAGATATCACAAAGAATCCCTTTTACGATGAAAGAAACACTCTTGTTGTCTATTTCAAATGCAAAAAATGCGGTGAAGTATTTCGAAGTCACCTGAGAAAATACTATGATATTGCAGTGGATTATTCAGGAGGAGGTTTTTCATATAAACTTGATAAAGAGTTTATTGGAAGCGAATGCCAGAATAAGATTCATATATACGCCAACTTTAAAAGAAATTTCAAGCCAAAGAATTTCGAAATAGTTGGCGGAGAATTTATTTCTAAAGAGGATTATGAAGCTGCTAAAAACGATAGTTAATATAGAAAAGGAGGCAACCAGATGAATAAATGGTTATTCACTAGCGAAAGCGTCACAGAAGGACATCCTGATAAGGTGGCTGATCAAATATCTGACAGTATATTAGATGCACTACTTGAACAGGATCCTGAGTCACGAGCAGCTGTTGAAACACTGGTAGCAACAGGTGTGGCTATCGTTGCAGGCGAAGTGAGTTCAAGGGCTTATGTTGATATACCAAGTATCGTGAGAGACACTATTATGGATATTGGATATACCAGAGCTAAATTCGGTTTTGATGGAGAAACATGTGCTGTTCTAACAAGCATAGAAGAACAATCTCCAGATATTGCCCTGGGTGTAAATAAATCGATAGAAGCCAGGCAGTCTGATGAGAATAATTACAATGTCATTGGAGCTGGCGATCAGGGAATGATGTTTGGATATGCAACTACCGAAACGCAGGAATTTATGCCACTGCCAATAATACTTGCTCATCAGCTTTCAAAAAGATTGGCAGATGTCAGAAAGAAAAAAATCGTAAAGGGCATTAGACCTGATGGTAAGACTCAGGTAACTGTTTTATATGAGGATGGAAAGCCTGCCGCTGTTACCACAATTGTTGTATCAACACAACATGATCCGGATATTGAGCTTTCTGAGATTCGTAAAATAGTAGAAGAACATGTTATAAATCCTGTTATCCCAGGGGAGTTTCTCCCAAAAAAGCCCACAATCCATGTCAATCCAACTGGAAGGTTTGTTAAAGGTGGACCTGCAGCAGATACAGGTTTAACAGGAAGAAAAATAATAGTTGATACATACGGTGGTTGGGTACCTCACGGAGGTGGAGCATTCAGTGGTAAAGATGCCACAAAAGTGGACAGATCAGCAAACTACATGGCAAGATACGCTGCCAAAAATGTTGTTGCTGCTGGACTTGCTGAAAAATTAATGATCCAGGTAGCCTATGCAATTGGTGTGGCTTATCCTGTATCATTTATGCTTGACGCTTATGGAACAGAGAAGGTAGATTTAAGCAAACTAAAGAAGCTTGTTGCGGAGCTCTTTGATTTCAGACCAGCTGCAATAATAGACAAACTTGAGTTGCGAACACCATTTTATAGAAAAACAGCTGCCTACGGCCACTTTGGAAGAAACGATGTCGTTTTCCCCTGGGAAAAGCTTGACATGGTCGATGAGCTTAAAAGAGCTTTCAATTTATAGAATTTAATGATACAATAAACTTCAGAAATGGTGAAAGGAGGATATCCGAGTGGCAAATATCAAATCAGCTAAAAAGAGAGTGAAACAGAATGAAAAAAGACGTATTCAAAATAAGGCACTGAGAACTCGAATGAAAAACATAACGAAAAAGTTGCTTGTTGCGATAGATGCAGAGGAATCACCGGAAAAGGTCCAGGAACTGCTTTCTTCAACTTATTCTGTTCTTGACAAAGCAGCTAAAAAAGGCGTGATTCATAAAAACAAGGCTTCCAGAAAGAAATCTCGATTGACTGTAAGAGCCAAAAATTATCTGGAAAGTCATAAATAATAAAAGAGGGGTAGAATAAATACCCCTCTTTTTTGCGTATTTATTACTCTCTTTCTTTAACATCCTGAGCTTCAGCCGATTTTGCTTTTTTCATCTCTTCTTCAATTTGAAGTTCTTCTCCATGAAGTCCGGCAAGTCTGTTTTCTTCTGTATCGGGATCAAAAACGTGCAACATCTTCATATCAAATACAAGTTCCATTTGATCTCCCGTTGATGCTCTCGATTTAGGATCAACTTTGGCTACAATGGTATCTCCCATAACGTTTATATGGATCAATGTTTCGCTTCCTAGAGGTTCTACAACTTCTACTTCACCACTAACGGTATTCTCTTCGGAGGCATCTTTAGCAAACATCTTATCGTACATATCTTCAGGTCTAATTCCCATAACGATATCCTTGCCAGCAAGGTCTTCAATTTTGTCGTAGAAATTTTTAGGAATTAACAATCTTGTATTCTCTTTAGCTATCCACAATTTTCCATTATCTTTCTCAATTCTTACATTAAGGAAATTCATTGCTGGCGTGCCTATAAATCCAGAAACAAATTTATTGATCGGTTCAAAATAAACAGAGTAGGGATCACCTATCTGCTGAATTAATCCATCTTTTATAATGACTATCTTATCAGCCATAGTCATAGCCTCAACCTGGTCATGAGTAACATATATCATGGTTGCTTCTAATCTGTGCTGTAATCTTTTTAACTCAGCTCTCATTTGGACTCTTAATTTAGCATCGAGATTAGATAGTGGTTCATCAAAAAGGAAAACTTTTGGATCCCTGACAATGGCTCTACCCACAGCAACCCTCTGTCTCTGACCACCGGATAGTTGTTTGGGTTTTCTATCAAGCAGTGGGCTTATTCCAAGTATTTCTGCAGCTTCTTTTACACGTTTTTCAATATCCGGTTTTGGCATTTTTCTGAGTTTTAAACCAAAAGCCATGTTTTCGTAAACAGTCATATGAGGATAAAGAGCGTAGTTCTGGAAAACCATCGCGATATCTCTGTCTTTTGGTTCAACATCGTTCACTACCTTCCCATCAATAGCAACTGTACCGTCAGTGATTTCCTCCAGTCCTGCAATCATTCGCAATGTTGTTGTTTTACCACAACCCGAAGGTCCAAGTAAAACAACGAATTCTTTGTCCTCCACCATCAAATTCGCCTTCTTAACCGCCTGAACATTACCAGGAAATATCTTAGTTACATCCTTCAATACAACTTGAGCCATCAAAACACCTCCAATTAATCTTCTTCAGTACTGTCAAGTATATCCTTTAATTCCGCATTCGCTACATCAGAACCCGCGTCCATCAAATACAACTCGTAAACAGAATCTAAGAATTTCTGAATCTTGACATATTTTTCATAGGAAAGGAGAGCAACCGAGGGAAGTCCATTTTTTGTTATAATTACATCATGATCATCATTATTTACAACACCTATGACCTTTGATAGATTTGCTTTAGCTTCAGCTATCGTATAAAAATGAAGTTTTTCCAATTTTGGCAACATGCTCACCTCAACAAGATTATACACGATGACTATAATTATAGTCAAGCAAAAATTAAGATTAGTAAACTCTCTGGAGGCAAATTATGTCAAATAAAGCGAAACTAACAATTAATGGTGAACAAACATATGAATTGAATAAGGGTAGATCCCTTTTTCATAATTTGATTGATAATAACATTTATCTTCCATCTGCTTGTGGTGGAAAGGGTATGTGCGGCCGCTGCAAAATAAAGGTTTTAAGCAATTTGGAAGGTTATTCAGAATCTGAGAACAAACATCTCACACTGTCTGATAAAAAGGAAGGTTATCGGCTGGCCTGCCAGATTAATGTTAAGAAGGACCTTTTGGTTGAGATACCTGAAGAATTACTTTCATGGGAATATGACGCTAATATTGTAAAAATGGATGACGTAACCCACGACATAAAGAGCATAACTCTGTCTTTTGACAAACCTATGTCTTTCAGAGCCGGGCAATATATACAGCTGATTATTCCCCCTTATGGTAACATAGAAGATAAGACTGTTCGCGCTTATTCAATAGCATCTCCACCTTCAAGTAAAAATACCATTGAGCTTCTTGTCAGACTCGTACCTGATGGAATCGCTACAACATATATTCACAAATATCTGAATGTAGGTGACAAATTATCTTTTACAGGACCTTTCGGTGATTTTTTTATTCGGGATACTAATGCCAGTATTCTTTTCATTGCTGGCGGTTCAGGATTGGCACCAATAAAGTCCATGGTTCTTGATATGCTGGAAAGAAAGCAAACCAATAGAGATATGTATTTTTTCTTTGGCGCCAGAACGATTAGTGATATCTATTATGATGATCTTTTCAATAGCATTGCTGAAAAAATATCTTCGTTTAGTTTCATTCCAGCTATATCTGAACCTTCAACTGATGATTGGAAGGGTGAAAAAGGCTTAATAACTGATGTAGTAGATAGTTTTTTACAAAAACAAAATGAAAGAGAGTGGGAAGCCTATCTATGTGGTAGCCCTGGTATGATAAAAGCATGTGTACAAAACGTATTGTTAAAAGACAACATCGAATTTGGTAAAATCTATTACGATAAATTCGCTTAAGTTTTTGGAGGTAACAGTTTGAATAATTCAGAGAAAGAAAAAATTGAGTTTAATGTGGATAAAGGAGTCATGGTTGCCCGCGGTTTTATGGGGAACGATAAAAGACCTTTAGCAGAGATTATTGAAAATGACAGGCGGGTTCTCAGCCGTTACAATTTAACCTGTTCAAAGATTGCCAGTGCTTTAACCAGATTAAAAAAAGAGGGAGAAACGGGAATAGGGAATAATGTAATTGTTGACAAGATCTTTGAGGTGAACGTTGACATCAGCAGAGGATTTATACGTTGCCCCTTTGATCCACGCAATCATTTTAGAAAAACGAATATCTCGGTCAGAAAATTAAGAACCAATGAAAATATATTCTTCTCAGAATTAAGCATTCATTTAATAGAGAAACACTGTTTTTTCCAGGGAAAAGGATCGCCCTATAGACTAGAGCCAACAAAATTGATAAAATTTTTGGAGGAGTTCTTTGAAAATGAAAAAAAGAGCGAGAATTGAAGCATTCACGCTTATATTCATCATTGTAGCTATTGCATTCAGTGTGTTTTTCGCTACAAAAAATGATGTAGAGGTAGTCGTACCAGCCGATAGTTACTCGCTTAATGAAATCAGTTTTGGAGAAGAATATAAAGTAATGGATACTTTGGAGGACCCACCGGTAGATGTATCGCCATATAATGGTTTGTTACTTGAATCAGAGGAACTGGGTGCCAAAATACAAGTATACTACTGGAAAGCCAAAGCATTAGAAGAAGCCAAAAAAATCTGGAAAGATATCTGGTTGATATATGGAAATAATTTGGGAAACAAAGGTAAAATCGAAAAATCAAGATACACATTTGGATATCTTGAACAATTCGAAACAACATTTTATTTTTGGCAAAAAAGTGTATGGACATTCTTCGTAAATATTGATAGATATTTAACCGATAAAGAAAAAGAAGATTTTTTGAAACACATAATTCCCGAAGAGTTCACTAAGTGAGATAGTTCGTTTGCCTTTCACTGAGGACTTCAATTCCGTTTTTTCTCAATAAAAAAGCTGTAACACCTATCCCAGGTACTACTATATCAGAAAATGTTCCATCGTAAACATATTCTATACCACACGAGGGGCTCTTGCTCTTCAAAACCGCAACGGTGCAATCAAACAATCTTGCAATTTTGAGCGTTTCGGTTGCACCCTTTAAAAAAAAATCGGTGACATCTCGCTTTCTTGAATTAATTACTCTTCCATTACTTTTCCAGCCTTTACCACCGGATATTTCCGAGCGTGGTCGTGGTGTTCCCAATCCTCCAAGTTGTTCAGGACATACAGGGATCAAACAATAATTATTAATAAGCTTCAAAGCTTCAATTGAAAGATTGTTATTACCTTTGTAAGTGCAGTTGATACCAAGCAAACAGGCACTGATGATTATGTTTTTCACTTGCCACCTGTGCTGGTATTATCTTCATCATAACCCTTAATAACGTACATAAGATCTAGAGCTGGTAATTCGGAAAGCGGATTAACACTTCTTAAGTCGTTGTTTCTGATTTCGAAGTGTAAATGTGGTCCTGTAGAAAAACCCGTTGTCCCCACCCTACCTATAAAAGAACCCATTTCTACCGGTTGACCTTCATAAACGCTTATATGACTCATATGAGCATATTTTGTAATGATGCCGTCATCGTGCTTTATTTCAACCATATATCCATAACCACCATTAAGACCCGTAAAAATCACCTCACCAGCTTCGGCTGCAAAAATTGGTGCGCCTTCGCTCACAGCAATATCCAGTCCAGAATGAAAAGACTCCTGATTGGTTATAGGATGAATACGCCAACCATAATGAGAACTAATGATGCCATAAACAGGCCATCTAAATCTCACCTGTACAGGTATATACTGGTACTTGTTTATGATGCTGAAAGGTATAAAAATCCTCTGGCCGGGGACAATGATATCATCGTATTCCATGTTATTTGCATTCAACACATCTCTTGTTGAAGTAAAAAACATTTTTGCTATGTAATTTATGGTGTCATGCTTTTTTACTTCATAAAGTAATCCATCTGGCTGAGGAAGAACAATACGTTCACCAACCTGTATTCTTCTGGGATCAACGATATTATTGAAATCTAGCAATGTAGAAATCCCCACATTATATTTTCTAGAGATATCATACAATGTGTCACCAGGCTGAACAACATGAGTTTGCAATATATAACCCATGCATGAAACGACTATAGCGGTTGTTAAAACAACTATCAAAATAAATGACTTCAACGTTTTGCACCTCCAAGCCAACCCAAAAAAACAAATAAAGTACTAAATATTATACCAAATGGTACAGTAAAAACTGGCATCAATCCAAATAACTCATAACCAAAAACGATACAGCCTATCATAATAGCGGCAAAACTACCAAGTAATACAATTCCCGCAGCGATATCTTTGACTATCTTAACATCATGGTTTACCTTTTTCTCCATTAAATCCATCAATCTTTCAACTACTGTGTTTACCCCTTCAAGAATAATTACTAACATATCGCTTAATATTATCCACAAAAGACTGGTAATTTCCATCTGGATAATTATAGAAAACAATATTATAAGTATTCCAATTATACATTGTATTCTAAAATTTCTTTCTGTTTTAAAAAGTAATTTAATACCGTTCGTGGCAAAACTAAGGCTCTGATGAAATTTCCTCATTCAAAACCTCTTCCAACAAATTCATGTCTCTCTTCGTCTTTTAAATTGAATGTTCTTTCTATTAACGAGTATCCAAAATCAAGTGCTTTTTCGTTTAACTCATAATAACTCTCTTTAACGTGTTTTCTCATTGCTTTCTTCAAGTTGCTTACACTTACAATCTTGGAAGCTCTACTGATCAATCCCAGTCCAACCATGTTTGCTGGCACGCTGCTTTTGAATTTTTCTTGCGTCATTCTTGTAATTGGTTTAGCAATAATTCTTCTTGTCGTTCTTTGTGCTTCCTTTGGTATATTGTTTACGTAGGTACTATCAACAATAAGTACACCGTTAGTTTTTATTAGTGCTGCATGACTGTAAACAGCTGTTTGGTGCATTGAATATATAATGTCAAAATCTTGAGCCATTGGATAATCAATTCTATTTTTACAAAAAATCACATCACAGTATGAAAGCCCACCTCGTACCTGAGCACCATAAGACTGGGTTTGAACTACCCAAAAACCTTCATTAACGAGTGCTTCGGTCAAAATGATTCCCATCAGGACATTTCCCTGTCCACCTATTCCAGAAACTCTAATTGAGTGAGGTAATTTTAAGTCCATTTTATTTCACTCCCCGACTGATGTAAATCTATTTTTAAGTTTTTGATATTTATCGTTATAGGTTGGTTTAGAAACATTAATAAACTCTCCTGTAACCATTTTCTTTTCAAGCTCTTCCTCTGACATATCCTTAGCTTTTTTCATACTAACTACATTTTCCTTGAAATACTCAAGCATTTGAGCGGGTTCTGGCATATTGTTGTACCTGCCAAAATAAGTGTGACAATTTGTTGCAACATCTATTATTGAAGCTCCTTTGTGTTTTATTCCCTTCTGTATGAAATTAACCATCTGGGTATAGTGATAGACGGTGCTTCTTGCTACATACGTAGCTCCTGAGGACAGCGCTAGTTTAACTACATCGAAGGGACTTTCCATATTTCCGTAGGGTGCAGTTGACGCAATCATTTCTTCAAAGGTAGTTGGTGAATATTGACCTCCTGTCATCCCATAAATATAATTATTGAAAACTATTATTGTAATGTCCATGTTTCTTCTACAGGCGTGAATAAAATGATTTCCACCTATTGCTAGAAGATCTCCATCCCCACCCATAACTACAACCTTAAACTCAGGTCTCGCCAGTTTTACACCCGACGCAAAAGCTATGGCTCTGCCATGTAATGTATGCATAGTGCTGAAATTTAGATAACCAGTTACCCTCGATGAACAACCTATTCCAGAAACAACAGCAACTCTACTCGGATCAAGTTCTTCCCTATCAACAGCGTCAATAAAAGCTTTCATTATAGTACCGTTACCGCAACCAGGACACCAAACATGGGGCATCCTGCCCTGTCGAAGATACTTTGTTAACCTTGTTATAGACATACTAACCTCCTGTATTCTTATATAATTCCATTTTTACTCCCGTTTTTTCAAACAGAAATTCTGTGAGTGGATCAGGATACTCTTCACCATAAACAACTCTTATTATTCCAGCATTTATTAGTATACGTGCACAAATAGAACATGGTTCATGAGTGATGTAAATCGTTGAATCTCTAGTAGATATACCGAATTTTGAGGCTTGTGCGATGGCATTTTGTTCAGCATGAGCTGCATAACAAATCTCCTGGCTTTCTCCTGATGTTATTTCAAGCGCATCTCTGATACATTCTGTTTCATCACAATGAGGAAATCCTGAAGGAGGTTGATTGTACCCAGTGCAAAGAATGCGATTTTCTTTTACCACTACTGCTCCAACCTTACGATGTATACAACTGGAACGTTCCTTAATGATATGTGCTAACTTCATAAAATAATCATCCCAGTCAAGTGATGAACTACTTTTTTTGTAGGAAAAATTCTTCAAAAAATCGCTTATGGCTTCTTTTCTCACGTCATTCAGTAAACTCCTTTAGAGTTGCTACATGGCTTTTTTCCTCGCTTATTATTTTCCTTACCGCTTCTTTTATATCTCTATCATCGATCAGCTCGATAATTTCATAATAAAAAATGATGCTATCTTTTTCCCTGTCCAAAGCATATTCAATTATCTCCTTTGGGGTACTATCTTTGAACTTTTCTAAAAGCGCTTTTGCATCCGGGAATACTTTATGAGAGCTCATTGCTTTAAGATATTCCGTGGCTTCATCCCAGTTTACAAGTTCTTTAGATTCCTCGTCAAAATGTTTAAGAAGCGATTTGAAGGTTTCTATATGCTTCTGTTCCTGATTAGCCAAGTAATCAAAGGTATTTTTCGCAGTTGGATCTTCTATGTTCTTTGAAGTTTCTCTGTAGAATTTCTCCCCTTCTACTTCAATATTTACAGCTATCTCAAGTACTTCATGTCCTGAAAACATTGTTCATCTCCTCCCTTGTTAAAATTATACTTTCTAATACATTTCGTGACAAATCAAATCCTTTATTTGTTAATTTAATCCTTTTATGTCTGAATTCTAAGAGTCCTCCGTTTTTTTCTAGCAATCTTTCTACAAACGCGTTAATTTCATCACAATCAGTAAAATCAGCTATTTCAATACCTCTATGCAATCTCAATCCCATGAATATTTTCTCGATAAACTCTTCAAAAAAAGAGTTCTCATTGCTAAATTTGTAAGGAAAACGACTATTGTCTAAATTCTTTTTATATTTACTCAGCTCAACATGATTAACATATCTCAAATTCTTTATATGCCCTCCCGCTGAAATACCACAACCTATATAATTGCCGTTATGCCAATAATTAAGATTGTGGAGACATTCTTTATTCTTCAAAGACCACGAAGAAATTTCATAACGACTATAACCCATTTTTTTCATTTCCGACAATATATAATCATGCCACTTTTCGCAAAGGTCATCATCAGGCAACTTAATAATAGCATTGTTGTACTTTCTCATCAAAGGCGTTTCATGATCTTTATCTAAAAAGTAATAGGAAACATGATCCGGTTTAATTCTTTTAACTAGCTGAACGTTATTCTCAACGGATTTCCAGGATTCACCGGGCAAACCCAAAATAAAATCCAAATTTATATTGTCAAAAATTTCCCTTGCTACACGTAGCCTTTTTTCGTTATCGTCCGGAAATTCTCTACCAACATTATTAAGGATATTTTTATCCGTTGACTGCACTCCAATACTCAATCTGGTAATTCCGATCTTTCTCCAGTGTTCAAGATTATTTTCTGTCAACTCCCATGGATTTGATTCAAGAGTGACTTCTACGGGCTCAAAGTTATTAGCTCTCACATTTTCAATCAGTTCTTTAATGTACTCAAATGGAAATAACGATGGTGAACCTCCACCAAAATATATCGTAACTCGTTTTTCAACAATATAACTCAAAATATTTCTATACAGTTCGAACTCCTTTAGAAGACGGGCTTTATACTCTCTCAGACAGGATTTTTCATATTTAACCGTAGTAAAATCGCAATAATCACACTTTCTTTTGCAAAACGGTATATGAAAATATATCCCCAACAATTCTACTTTTTCAGTAGTACGCATTTCTTTCATATAGTCTTTAATCATAAAAAAATTAGAAAGAGAGCTTAATGAAGGCATTCAGATCAGATAGATCAGATGATTCCACACCAAATAGTATTTCATCTTTGTTGCCCAGTGACCATCCTGAAATTTGAAATCCAACGCCTCTTAAACTGGCTGCCAAATACGCTGATATAACAATATTTGAAGGTTTAAATTTCACTAAGTGAATTACATTAGCACACAAACCTATCTCTAAGGGTTCATATCCTATTGATAGACCCGGTCCATAGCCAAATTCACCCAGCGAACCTTCACTTTTCAAATCTATGCTTGCAAGAATTAAGCTATTTGACGCTTTTAAACGGACAACCTTATTCCATGACTTGATCTTGCTGTAAGCAGAATATTCTCTAAATGCGTATTCTGTTGATGAAAGGTTGACGATATTACCGCCCAGGGTTATCTCGCCAAGTCCTATTCGAAATTGAGATTTATTTAGCATTCTGTATTCAGCCATTGTAGTAATTAGGATTTCGTTATTTGTATGATAATAAAAAGGAAGCTGATATGACGTAGAAACGTATCTTGCAAATAATATACCTTTATCATTTCCCATGGATGCGCTTAGAAGAAAGGAACCATCTCTCTGCTTCATCTTTATAAATCCTTCAGAAAATTCTGCCCAGGAATCGTATAACACCAATCCAAGATATGGTTGCCCTTTATTCAAACTCATCTCAATGCCAATCTGCTCGGTGAATGGTATTCTGAAATTCACCGACCAATTATCTGTGGTGTAGTACATTAAATCAGTCACAGGCATCGAAAACGCATATGTCACCGCAATCAAGATTATTACAATAAGAATAAAATTATTCTTCTTCACTTTCCAGAAGCCTCCTCGCAATTTCATTAACCAGCTCAGGATTTGCTTTTCCTTTTGTCTTTTTCATTACCGCTCCGATGAAATAACCTAGTACCCCTTTTTTCCCTTCTCTATATTGTCTTACAGCCTTTTCATTTTCCTTCATGGCTTCCTTGATAGTTTTTTCTATGACTTCTTCATCGTTTATCTGCTCAAGCCCTTTTTCACTGACTATTGTCGAAGGCATTTTTCCAGAACGTAACGATCTGGAGAAAACATCTTTGGCTATTTTTTGTGATATCTTACCTGAATCCATAAGGTCAAAGAGCTCTTTGAAGTGGTCGGGACCAAATGCAAGATCCTCGATATCTTTATCCAATTCCTTTATTTCTCTGAGATACTCGGTCATGATCCAGTTTGATGTTTCCTTCGGCTTATCTGTTTTCTTGACCACAGCTTCAAAAAAATCAGCCAGCGCTCGTCCCTTCGCAAGCACACCAGCATCATACTCAGGAAGTCCATACTCATCAATGAACCTCTTCTCCTTCTCCCAGGGTAATTCTGGTAAATGCTTTTTTAATTCTTCAATAAAAGGCTTCTCGATTTCTAAAGGCAACAGATCAGGTTCAGGAAAGTACCTGTAATCGTTTTCTTCTTCTTTTGAACGCATCGATATTGTTGTTTTTGTTGAAAAATCCCATGTCCGGGTTTCATGAGGTATGTTTTCCCCTTTGTCTAGAACACTGGATATCCTATCTTTTTCATATTCAAGCGCCTTCTCTACAAATTTAAACGAATTCATATTTTTTACTTCAACTACATTTGAAGTGCTTTTCCCATCGTCTGAAAATATAGATATGTTGGCATCACATCTTAAAGCGCCTTTTTCCATATCTCCGGAACATATTTCAAGATATCTCAGAATATCTCTCAAGATCTCAATGAACTTCCGTGCAGTGGACGGTGACTCAATATCCGGTTCAGTTACTATCTCAATAAGTGGCACACCACATCTATTAAGATCAACAAGACTGGTTGACGCTCCTGAAATAGATGAAGATCCTTGATAAATGAGTTTTCCAGCATCCTCTTCAATATGTATCCTTCTAATTCTTATCTTTTTTTTGTTATCATCATCAATTATGATATATCCATTTTCAGCTATCGGTGTAAAATACTGTGTTATTTGATATCCTTTAGGTAAATCAGGATAAAAATAATTCTTTCTATCGAAACTTGAACGTAAATTAATTTCACAATTAAGAGCAAGTGCGGCTTTTAATGCGTACTCTACAACTTTCTCGTTTAATACTGGTAGCGCTCCTGGTTGACCTGTGCAAACCGGGCAAATAGCTGTGTTTGGTTCTAATTCAAAAACATCTGCCGGACAGCTACAAAATGCTTTTGTTTTTGTCGATAACTGTGCATGAATCTCCAGTCCGATTTTAGTTCTATACATATTATTCACTCCATTCACCTTTTAACGAACATTTCCCATTATTGTAGGCAGGGGAGATTTTTTCAAATGCTCTTGCCACTTTTAATAGAGAAACATCTGTAAATCTTTTGCCCATAATGTGTAAACCTACTGGTAAACTACTTTTGTTAGTTATTGGAATTGAAATTGCAGGAGATCCTGTAAGATTTGCAGTTATGGTATACAAATCCATAAGATAATACGTTAACGGATCGCGTATCTCACCAAGTTTTGGGGCAACCACCGGAGAAGTTGGATTTATTATATAATCATATTTTTCAAGAATATTAGCAATTTCCTGCGTCAATTTTCTCCTTACCTTAAGGGCTCTGTTGTAATAAGCTTCATAATAACCAGCACTAAGAGTAAAAGTACCAAGTAGTATTCTCCGCTTTACCTCAGACCCGAAGCCTTTATCTCTGCTTTCTTTTATTATTTCACTTACATCTTTCCCGGATTGTCTATTTCCGTATTTAATACCGTCATATCGTGACAAATTCGAGCTTGCCTCTCCAGGAGCAATCAAATAATATGTCGCTACAACATAATCAATCAAAGGAATGCTAACAAATTCTACACTGGCACCTTTATTTTTAAGATTTTCAACTATTTCGAGAAAATCATTTTTTATATCATCTTCGAGGTGAGGTGCATTCATGAACTCCTCGGGGACACAAAAACTGTAATCGCCGAGTTCTAGCCCATCAATTAATTCTGGGTATCCTCTGTCTATCTTAACAGTAGTTGAATCCAGCAAATCTTTGCTGGAGATCAATTTGAAGATTTCAAAAGCATCATCAACACATCTTGTAATGGGACCTATTTGATCCATAGATGAAGAAAAAGCGACCAGGCCATATCTGGATACAAGTCCGTACGTAGGTTTAAAACCTACTACACCGCACAAACTGGCTGGTTGTCGTACAGAACCTCCAGTGTCACTACCAAGAGCAAAAGGTGCCATGCCTGATGCAACTGCAGCTGCACTTCCACCACTGCTCCCACCTGTCATTCTCCCTATATCCCATGGATTTTTCGTAGGCCCAAACACTGAAAATTCTGTTGAAGAACCCATAGCGAATTCATCAAGATTGGTCTTGCCAAGTATGGTGAAATTATGCTTCCTTAATTTTTTAACAACAGTGGCATCATAAGGCGAGTAGTAACCTTCAAGAATTTTACTTGCGCAAGTAGTTTTCATTCCTTTAACATTAATATTGTCCTTGACAGCAACTGGTATACCAAAATTGTCTGTATCTTCGTTAACACTGACAAAGGCATTAAGTTTGCTGTTATATTCCTTAATCCTTTTCAAATAAAAGTTGTAAACACCTTTTTGTTCCTTTGGGTCTAGTTCACTGATTCCCTTAACGCCTAAATTTATATAATCACGATTCACAAACTCACCTCCATCTTCCTTTATATTATTCTAACACTAGCACCAAAAATGGTTCTTTACATCAATGTTTATTATCACTGTATAATATATGCAGGTGAGTCTATGAGAAGAAATTATCTACATTTTATGTTTGAAGTTTTTGAAACTGAAATCGGTTTGCTTCAGGAGAAATGCTATTTTGAGGGGTTTAATGACATCTATTTTCAGTATGGTTCAAACAATAGGTGGATTGCTCATATTTATGTTAAAAAAGGTGAGAAAATACCTGCATTTCTGGCCAACAGACCTCTTAAATTTCTTGAAATAGAAAACACCAAAACCTGGACAAAAAGCTGGAGAGAAAGCTTAAAACCCTTCGAGCTTTTCCAAGGCATGGAGGTTATACCTTTACAAAAACATAAAAGGGTTACTTCTGCAAAGAAAATTGGTATTATACCCGGTTTAAGTTTTGGTACAGGTTTACATGAAACAACTAGAATTTGTGCTGAGCTTATTAACAAATATCTGAAGAAAAATGACAGGTTTCTTGACATAGGAACAGGTACAGGAATACTTTCCGTACTTGCAATGAAACTGGGAGCTGGTTATGTTTTAGCGGTAGACAATGATGAAAACTCTCTTTCAAAATGCAGAGAAACAGCCTGGATAAATAATGTGAAGATCGATATCGCCTATTCAGATTTTTTAAGTGGTGTTAACACAAACAAACCCTTCAATCTCATAGCATCTAATATGATTGCTGATCCACTACTCAGTTTTCATAAAAAAGTATCAATGTTTATGACTGAAAGCAGTATTTTCGTAATTTCTGGAATTCTAAAGACTCAAAAACAGCTGTTTATGAATACAGATACACCTTACCGCATAATAAAAACGAAGGAGAAAGGTGAATGGATAGGATTTGCTCTGAAAAGAAAATGATTGAGTTCCAGCTGGAAAGGAAAATTGACAATAATTTTGTTACGATAAAGAGATGCACATGGGATTTTCCACAGGTTATTAGGAGCTACCCGCTCAAAAACAACAGGCCTTTCCCCACGATCTTTTGGTTAACCTGTCCTCTATTACGCAAAAATGTTTCCAGGTTGGAAGAAAAAGGGATGATCAAATATTTCGAAAAAAGACTTAAAAAGGAACCGGAAATGAAAAAAAGATTTTTGTTGGCTCAAGAAGCAACAAAGGAATTGAGAAAAACTCTGTTACCCGAAAAAATACCTTACTGGATAAAAGAAGATTTAATTTCCAAAGGTATAGGAGGCTCAAAGAAGTACCTTACAGTAAAATGCCTCCATCTTCAATTAGCAAATTTTCTTGGAGGTATTGATAACCCCATTGGAGAAGAAGTGTGGAAATCTATGGATATAGTAAATTGTAAAGAAAACGATATTATCTGTGAAAAGTTGATAGAAAATGACTCAAAAAGAAATTAGAGAAAGAATTAAAGCTCTACCCCAGAAGCCCGGGGTATACATATTCAAAGACAGCCTGGACAAAATCATATACATTGGAAAAGCGAAACGACTTCGAAGCCGTGTGACTTCATACTTTAGACAATCAAATTTGTCAAGAAATGACAAGATTAAAGAAATCTATCTAACTACGAAAACTATTGATTTTATTGTTGTGCCATCTGAAAGAGAGGCAATGTTTCTTGAGGCAAATTTAATTTATAAGCACAAACCAAAATACAATGTATTTCTTACCGATTCTCATCATTATCCATATATAAGAATATCAGATGATGAATTTCCCAATATAACTATAACAAGACTGAAAAGCTCAAATAATGGTGAATATTTCGGACCTTACACAAATGTAAAATTGATCCGCAAATTAATCAAACTCCTTCAACGAATATTTAAAATAAGAACTTGTACATATGATCTGTCTAAAGTAAAGAGAGAGTGCTTTCTTTATCACTTAAAGATGTGTTCCGCTCCGTGCACCGGAAAAATTACATATAAGAAATACCAAAATGACCTCAATGAACTGTGCGGTTTCCTGAATGGAGAAACATCAAAAGTCAGAGAAAAACTCGAAAATCGAATGTACAGACTTTCAGACCTTCTTCAATTTGAAGAAGCAAAGGAAATAAGAGATGTGCTTAGTTTGTTCGATGAACTTTATGACAAACAAACTGTAGACGTTACACAGGATTATAATGCTGACATAATAACTTACTCAAGCGGTTATATTGCAGTTTTACGAATTAGAGGTGGGATGCTTCTGGGAAAACTGAGTTTTGAGTTTCCTGGAGAACAAATGCAGGACTTTATCACACAGTTTTATTTTTCCAGAAAGAAGGAGATTCCTGGAACGATAATAACTGATTCACTGACTGAGCAAAATCGAAAAGAATTTAAAGACCAGTTTGAATACATTGGTCCTCCCCGTAACGAAAGAGAAAAACGCCTAGTATCTGTTGCGTATGAAAATATTGAAGATGAGATTGGATTTCGTTTAAATGCAATTAAAACCTTAAAACAGGCTAAGGAACTGCTGGGGCTTAGAAAAATACCGGGATTAATTGATGGTATAGACATTTCTCACACACAGGGCCAGTATACTGTGGCTTCTGTAGTCGTATTTGATAAGGGAAGACCATATAAAGATAGTTATAGACGTTACAGAATAACCCAGCTTCAAAAGCCCAATGATTTTCAGGCAATAGAGACAGTAATAAAACGTCGTTATACCAAACACAGTCTTCCTGATCTGTTATTTATAGATGGTGGTAAACCTCAACTGGTTGCTGCAAAAAAAGCTCTTGATTATCTTGATCTTGACTGTGAAATAGTTGGAATAGCAAAAGAAAATGAGGAAATAGTTTTTCCCGATCAAAGAGGTAAGGTAACACTTCCCGATGATAATCCGATCAAAAGGCTTTTAATAGCCGTTAGAAATGAAGCACATAGATTTGCTGTTCATTATCATAGAGTGTTGAGAGAGAAACGTTTGAGGCGTTCAAAACTTGACGATGTTCGCGGAATCGGGCCCAAAAGGAAGAAACAATTGTTGAAAGCTTTTGGAAGTATTTCAGAAATAAAGAATGCCAGTGAAGAAGACCTTTATAAAATTGTTAAAAACAAAAAAGTGCTAAACAATATCCTTGACTGGATAAAAGAACAAAGCGGTGGACGTTAATTATCCACCGCTTTTTTTAAAATCGATTTTACACTTACTTCACTTTTTCCTTAAGTTCTTTACCGGCTCTAAATTTTGGCACTTTACCACCTGGAATCTTAATGGGTTCTTTTGTTCTCGGGTTAACACCTTTTCTTGGCTTTCTCTTGGCAACCTCAAATGTGCCAAACCCAACCAGTTTAACCTCTTCACCTTTTGAAAGCTGCTCTTCAACAGTTTCAATAAAATTGTCAAGTACCTCACCGGCTAGTTTCTTTGTTACATCTGCCTTATCGGCAATTTCCGCAACAAGTTCTTTTTTGTTCACACGAGCACCCCCTACTATTGAAATCATGATGTCTTCAATATTCTAACACTTTAAGGGCTATTATTTCAACTATCTACATCTCTTAACACCGGTATGCATAAGATTTAGATTAATTTTATCAAAAATAATGAACATTATAAACTTTAAAAAGTCTCTATAACTTTTTAATGATAAGGATTATAGAGAATAACAGAAACACAAATTAAATTCTTCCTACTGTGAGAACACCAATATTTTTTCCCTTAGATTAAACACCAGGTGTTTTATGTAAACATTTTTTATTAAAACATTTTCTACAAACTTAAAAATTATTTGAAACATAAAAAACCATGCTCCTTCCCTCGACAACATTGACTGCTCCGGTGGTGCATTTCAGCTCAGGTAGAGCACTCCCGCGGCACACAGAAATACTTGCTTATGGCTGCTTCCTTCCGGATCTGACCAGGTTCACAAGTCTCTGTTGCGTGGGACCCGACCATCAACGCCTTCCTGCACTCCGTGAAACAACCAGATGTTGCCTCAGAAAGTCTTCAGCCCCGCGTATGGCGGATTTCGGGTAAAGGGAACCGCCAACTCCCCGCCTAGCATGGTTACTAAAATTATATTATGTAAACTACCAAAGTTCAACTTAGTAAATGACTTAGAACCGTTCAAAATAAATCTATTCAAATAACTCACTTAAAGAGATGATCATTTCGCTGGAATATTTCTTATTCTTTCCAGGTAAAAAAATTCTTTTAAAATCATTCTTCAAAAGTGTATTAACCATTTCATCATCAATGTCTACATTACATGCTGCAACAGGATAGTTGTGTTCGTACTTTTGGAGTGCCTTTTTTAGATCATAATATGTAGAAACTACTATCTGTTTGCTTTCGTCCTTCGAAGCATATGAAATACATATTGGTGGATTTAAAATTGCCGGCAACAATGCAAGTTTATCGTCCAAATTCAGAGAATTTAGATTGAGAGGCTTTCTTTCTTTCTTAGCTACATATTCCTCAAATCCTGATAATTCCATAGATGATATTCTTACAGATTCCTTATCAGGTACAGTAAGAATTGAAATATCGTTTTGATAGGCAAATCCAACTGCGTCTTTATCAAACGCACCGCAAAAAGAATTTACTCCTAGAGAAAATAATTTTTTTATAGTCGAATAATCAATATGTGTTGATGCATACATTGTGTTCTTCCCTATGGGAATATCCCTTATCTCATTATCCATTCTTGTTTTCAATATCCTCCCATCAACTATGAAGGCAGAAATGTTATCCGTATAATAATAAAGTTTCATGAATAATCTAATATTGTTTAAATCAGCCACTGAGATTCCCTTTGTTGGATTTCCCATGTGAACATTCTCAAGCAATCCTGAAACACCTTCGAGTTTATAAAGTGTAGATTCTTCCTGCAATCCATCATCCGATATCAATTGCATGACATATTCAAGTGTTAAATGATCATATTTCTCAGCTGCGAAGTATTGCGAAAAATCTTTATGCATCTGAGAGCTGTAAATGGCTACTTTATATAGCGCCTTCAGTGCAAGCTTTCTTCTTCTTCTCAAAATAACATCACCACAGTATTCTATGTCACTCATTACATCATCATAATCCAGCGGGTCGGTTAATATAACTACATTTCTATGATTTCTTGCAGCAGCTACCATAACCGCTATCGAAAAATAGTCCAGTTCCTTCGTTAGTTCTTTCTCATTAAGGCTTTTTCTCTTTTCTTCCGTTATTGATCTTGGATCCAGTATGAGCATGTCAAAGAAGGGAAAAGGTTTGTTTTGATCTTTTAAATATTCTTCAGGTTCACTTATTAACGTGTTAATTATTCCTTTTTTCAATAGATTCAGTTGATAACACTCTGGAGTATTTTCCATATTTTTATCCAGCAAAGTTCTATAATTTATATCATACTGTTCCATTGTGGAAATTAGTTCTGGATCAATATAAATATCTGCGCCTTTTTTTGCAATAAAATCCAAAAATCTATCTAATTTCTCAGAATTGTGTATTCCAACATATATTTTTTTTATATTCACTCTCGCACCTCCATTAAATAAATTTTAACAGAAATTCCTATATAATAAGAATATCCAAAATTGTGTCATATTCTACTAAACCTGAAGCAGAGTTTTAATCATTATGATATAATGACTCTTGTTTGGAAAACCTGCTTTGCCTGAGGGCAAGGCCATATGTCCGTGGGAGGAGGTAATGTATGGAAAAGCAGAGGATTTACGAAACTATGTTCATCATCGACCCAAATCTTGAAGATGAAGCAAGGGAAGCAGTTGCAGAAAAAATCAAGAAACAGGTCGAAGAAAGAGTTCAGGGTATAGTTAGGAAGTTCGATCGCTGGGGCGTTAGAAAATTAGCTTACCGTCTTGGTAGAGGTTTCACAGAGGGCGATTACACAGTTATTATCTTTGAAGCTGACCCGGAAAATATTGATCTTCTTGAGAAATTCTACAAAATAACACCCGAGGTCTTCCGCTGGCAATCCTTCAGAAGAGAAGATCTGGAGAAAAGCGGTTTGCCAAAGGAAATGTTAAATGAGGAAGATGAAGAAAAAATTGATGAAGCAACAGAAAAGCCGACAAAAAATGAAGAAACCCCTGAAAACAGTTCAGAGGAATCGGTAACTGAAGAATCAAAAAAATCGGAGGAATGAGAAGATGTCAATCAGCTACAACAAAATTATTCTGGTTGGTAGACTGGTAAGAGACCCCGATATAAGGTTTACAACAAGTGGTACGCAGGTATCAGTATTTACAATCGCTGTTGACCGACCAACTCGTTCAGGTATGGATGATAATGATAATACAGACTTTATCCGAGTTGTAACCTTTGGTAAAACTGCTGAATTTGTGGGAAATTATCTGGTCAAAGGACGATTAATACTTGTTGAAGGTTCGTTGCAAATCAGAAAGTGGACAACCCAGGATGGAGATAAGAGAAGTACGACAGAGGTGCTTGCAAACACTATCAGATTTATGGAAACTAAATCACAGGCTGGAGTGGCCGACACCTCAATATTTAATAAAGAAGTTGAAGAAACATCCGATGAAGATAATGATATTGATGCAAGTGAGGATATCACATTTTTTGGCAGTGAACAAAACGACAAAAGCGATGATCAACCGCCTTTTTAAACAAATTAGGTAGTGAGGAGGATTTAAATGAGAGAACGGAGAAGAAGAAGAAAATCAAGCAAACGTTGTAGATTTTGTTCAACGGATATTAACTACATTGACTATAAAAATACAACTCTTCTTAGAGATTTCATGACAGAAAAAGGAAAGATAATACCAAAAAGAATTACCGGAAATTGTTCAAAACATCAGAGAATGGTGAAAATTGCCATAAAAAGAGCAAGACATATGGCACTTCTTCCCTACGTGAAGGAGTAAAGCGAAGGGGAGGCTCAGAGAGCCTCCTTGTTTTTTATTGAAACAGTTGGCTAATTATTTAGTATAGTAAATGGAGGTATATACTATGAAAATCATCTTAAAAAAGGATGTTCCAAAGCTTGGAACTGAAGGTGAGGTTAAAGAGGTAGCAGACGGATACGGAAGAAATTATTTAATTCCTAAAGGCCTGGCAGTTGAAGCTACAAAAAGTGAAATGGCCAAATTAAAAACCAAAAAAGAACATCGAGAAATGAAAGAAGAACGAATACGCGAAAAAAGTGAAGAGTTATTGAAAAAAGTCTCATCCAGACACTTTACAATAAAGGTAAAATCCGGTAGTAGTGGAAAGCTTTTTGGATCAGTCACTTCTGGCGATATTGCAAATAAAGTTGAAGAAGACGCCGGGACGAAACTTAAAAAGAAGTACATAAACCTCCCAGAAAATATTCGAGAAACAGGAGATCATGAAATTGAAATAGAATTACCCGGGAATGTAAAGGGCACCATAAAGCTTACCGTAGAAGGAACAGAGGAAGACTGAGCTTGGAATTCAAGATTTTCTCAAAAGCACTTTATTCAACATGGATATATTACAGACCAGAACGCCTTCTCTTTGATACAGGAGAAGGCATTTCAACAAATATGGGTAATGAAGTATATGCCATAAAGGATATTTTTCTTACTCACGGTCATATCGATCATATCTCCGGTTTGTGGGGCATAATAAACACCAGAAATAACGCAATGGGAGATAAAACAAAGCCTTTGCGAATAACTTACCCTAAAAACAACTGGGCAATCGAGTCATATATTCAGTTTATTAAACAAATGAATCCGTATCTCAAATACGATATTTTATTGAATCCTGTCGAAGAGGGGGAGATTGTTTTTTTACGATATGCTGGAAACTTTAAACGAACCGTTATACCTTTTAAGGTAAAGCATACCCCTGGAGAGATCAGCTTGGGTTATAATATAGTTGAAGAAAGACATAAACTTAAAGAAAAGTTCAAAAGTAAAAGTTCCAAAGAAATTGCCAGAATTTCAAAAAAGTTAGGTAAAGAAGAGGTTACTTATACATATAATAAGAATATCATCACAATAAGCGGTGACACTTATGCTTTACCGTTAAGTGCTATAGAAGATACAGAAACTCTTTTACATGAATCCACTTTTTTGAAAACAGAAGATAGACGAGGCGAGAATCACTCATCACTGGATGAAGTAATAGAAAATGTTTCAAAAGTAGATGGTTTGAAGAGACTGATACTGTATCATATATCTAGCAGGTACATTGGTAAGTGGTCAAAGTGGAGGAAATACATCGACGAACGAATGAAAGATTCTGATGTAGAAGTACATGCAGTACATCCTCAAAAAATATTCACACTTTGATTTATCTGTTTAGGAGGTAGATTATGGAGTATATCGGCTGGATGATCTTTGCAGTCGTACTTCTGGTAGTAGAAATTGTAACCCCAACATTTTTCTTCCTCTGGTTCTCCATTGGATCTTTCATTGCAGGTTTACTTGCAATTTTCGATTTCAATCTGGGATGGCAGGTTTCTGTCTTCGCTATAACAAGCGCTCTGCTGGTCCTTTTCACCCGCCCTATTGCTAAAAAACTCTCTGGAGAATCTCCAAGAAAAATTTACGTTGACGAGCTTAAAGGTACCAGAGCCCGCGTAATAGTTGAGATAAACATGAATAAAGGTACTGGATTAGTAAGAGCTGCTGGAGAAGATTGGAGAGCAAAACCAGTTGAAGAGGAAAAATATCCTGTTATTGAAAAAGATAGATACGTAAAGATTGAACATGCTAGAGGTACCATAGTGTATGTAACCCCCATCGAAAATAATGATACGTCTACAGGAAAGGAGGAATAACCATGATACTTTGGATAATACTTGCAGTAATTGTACTTATTATCGCAGCTTCCGGGATCAAAATAGTCAGACCATTCCAGAAAGGTCTGGTTGAAAGACTTGGAAGTTTCAAACGTGAAGCTGAACCCGGACTGAATTTCATAATTCCGTTCATCGAAAGAATAGTTAAGGTAGATCTTAGAGAAATGGTAATAGATGTTCCACCTCAGGAAGTAATCACCACAGATAACGTGGTGGTTACAGTGGACGCTGTTATTTACTACGAAGTGACCGATGCTTACCGTGTCGTTTATAATGTATCGAATTTTGAAAATGCTGCAATTAAGCTTGCACAAACAAACCTAAGAAATGTAATTGGTGAAATTGAACTTGATCAAACATTAACCTCAAGAGAACGTATAAACGTTAAGTTGAGAGAAGTTCTTGACGACGCTACAGACAAATGGGGAGTTAAGGTAACACGTGTTGAAATAAAGAAAATTGACCCGCCACAGGACATCATGGAAGCCATGTCTAAACAGATGAAGGCTGAACGAACGAAGAGAGCGGTTATTCTGGAAGCTGAAGGATATCGTCAATCAGAGATCACCAGAGCTGAAGGTGATAAAAGATCAGCAATCTTAAAGGCTGAAGGTGAAGCTGAGGCAATAAAGAGAGTAGCTGACGCAAACAAATACAAACTTACCGCTGAAGCTGAAGGACAAGCTGCAGCTATTATGAAGGTATTCAAAGGCATACATGAAGGTAATCCAACAAGCGACCTTATTGCAATAAGATATCTTGACGCATTGAAGGATATAGCTGATGGAAAAGCCAGTAAAATCTTTTTACCCTTTGAATCTTCAAGCCTGTTGAGTAGTGTGGCATCTATCGCTGAATTATTTAAAGATAACAAAGAAAATAAAGAAGAAGAATAGACGGGGTTTTTGTTGTGCAACATTGTGAATTCCTTACAGTAATCATTGCTCACATTATAATTTCAGTAAGTGCATTTGTACTTTCTCTTGTTACTGTATTAATAACGTACCAGTTCGAAAAAAAAAGGCACATATGGTTTAATTTACTAAACCTCCCTGCAGTTGCCTTATCCATATTCGCAGCCTATCATTTTTTTGAACATAACAAGTTACTGCTTTTCGTTATATTGTTGTCTATAGGTTATCTATATTTTCTTAGGGAACTCAATATAAGGATAATGAGCTTCGATGTTTCCTTTAGAATTATTTATCTATCAATGGGCTTCACAAGAAATGAATATTTGAAAAACCTACTGCTTTCGGAAAGCAAACTGTTTTTTGTTAGATCATTAATTACATTCATCCTAATTTCAACCATTGCAGATATATTCCGTGAATTAATTTCAATCATTTCCACCAATTGCTACAGTGAGATAATAGTATTCTTTATGGGACTTCTAGTGGTCCTCTGCGTAATAAACTGGACAAAAAAAGATATTGTAAAGAATAGTTCAAAATTCCCCTCATAAATGTATGTTATTATACCCCAAGTAGGTATAAATAAGGAGGTATTTTCTATGGCAGAACAATTATTAAACAAAGACGTAAGAAAACAGGTGGTAGAGATACTGGGAAACATGGATGGTGAAGTTAAGCTGTTGTTGTTTGTTAAAGATAAATGTGACTTCTGCGACACAGTTGTTTCTCTTTTGAGCGAACTGACGGAGGTTGGAGAGAAAGTCAATTTTGAAAAGTACAATATTGACTCCGAGGTTGCAAAAAACTATCACATAAATGATGCCCCGGCAATAGTTCTTCTAACTCCCGAAGGAAAGGACAAAGGTGTAAGGTTTTATGGTATACCTTCTGGACATGAATTTGGCACATTGCTTCAGGACATAGTGAATTTCTCAAAAGGTGCTTTATCAAGTATTTCTGAAGAATCACAGAAAAAGATAACAGAGATAGATAAGGATATTGATATTAAAGTATTCATTACTCCAACCTGTCCTTACTGTCCAAAAGCAGTAATAACTGCTCACAATATCGCAATGCTCAACGATAGAATAACAGCTTCCATGATAGAAGCTAACGAATTTAAAGAGCTGTCTATGAAACATGGTGTTAGTTCAGTTCCTCATATTGTAATAAATGACAATGTCGAATTTGTAGGTGCTTATCCTGAAGAGCAGTTTGTTGATGAAGTTTTAAAAGCTGTTTAGGAGGTCTTTACTATGGCATTTTTTGATGTCAGTAGCGCTAAAAAAACTACAGACTTGAAAAGTGAATACGATGTAATAATTATCGGTGGTGGACCTGGTGGAATCACTGCAAGTATTTATGCAGTTCAGGCTGGCCTTGAACCACTTGTGATTGAAAAGGCGCTTGAAGGTGGCCAGATGAATAATACTGACAAAGTAGAAAATTGGCCTGGATTTTCTTCAATATCTGGTGTTGATTTATCCGAAAAAATGGCTCAACACGCACAAGATCATAATGTGAAGATAACAAATGCAGAAGTAGTTGATATAAAAGCAGGTAGAATTAAAACAGTCATACTTGACAATGGCAAAGAAGTAAAAGCTCGCGTTTTAATAATTGCAACTGGCTCAAACCCAAAAAAGCTTGGTGTCCCTGGAGAAAAAAAGTTTTCTGGAAAAGGAATTTCGTATTGTGCTACCTGTGATGGCCACTTTTTTAGAGATAAACACATTGCGGTTGTTGGAGGCGGAAATAGCGCTCTTGATGAAGCTCTTTATCTGGCAAAAATAGTAAAGAAAATTACTGTTGTTCAGAATTTACCCGATTTAACAGCAGACAAAATGTTGCAAAAACGAATTAAGGAAACGGGAATCACTGATTTTATTTATAACACCGTGGTAAAAGAAGCAAAGGGTAATGATAAACTAGACAAACTTATACTCAAGAATGTTAAAACAGATGAAGAAACCGAACTTGATGTTGACGGTGCATTTGTTTTTATAGGTATGAATCCAAACACAAAATTTCTTAAGGAAAAAGTTGAATTGAATGATTACGGTTATATAGTAACAAATGATCACTGTGAAACCAATATCGAAGGCATTTACGCAGTAGGAGATGTAAGAGAAAAGGAAGTTAGACAAATAGTGACTGCTGCGGCTGACGGAGCAATAGCATTACTCGACGCGTCGAAAAGGTATTTTCAATAATCAATTATAATGAGTAATTAGATTTTTAAACTACTTATTATACTATTTATATGACTCGATGATGGTTATCTTGCCTTCATCGAGTTCCATTTTTACCCAGCTACCAACCGGGAGAGTAATTTTGTCAAAACTATCGTGATAAACGGGCAATCCCAACCACACAGGTATATTTGAAGAAGCGAAATAGGTTCTTATTGTTTTTTTGAGTTCACTTAAATCTCCATTTCTTATGTTACTAAATCCAGCAAACACGACTCCTCTTAATTCACTGTATTTATCAAGATGAGCAATATTCCACAACATTCTTTCAAATGAATGCAAGGTTTCACCAATATCTTCGAGTACAAGAATGCAATTTTTTAATGAACCGATGTATTCAGTCCCCTGAAGAGTTTTAAAAAGTGAAAGATTACCCACAATAAGTTTTCCTATCATGTCTCCTGGTACTATAGCCTCAGATGGATAATCAAACTCAATCACTTTATTACCTTCTACTACAGAAAGCATCTGTTCTATCAAACTTGCATTGTCATCCAATTCTACAGATACCATTGGACCATGATATGTAATCAGTTTACTCTTAAAATGCAATGCAAGAAGTAAAGCAGTTATATCGCTGTAACCGACAAGTGGTTTTGGATTATTTCTTATCGTTTCCCAGTCAAGATAATCTAACAGTTCGAATGATCCAAATCCACCCCTGGAAGTAATAATCAAATCAATTTCAGGATCTTCAAAGGCTTGCATTAATTCATTGGCCTTTTCTCTTGCTGTTAAGTAGGCGTTGCAACTTTCACCAACAATAACATTTAACCCGTATGTTCTGAGGTTATCAATTCCATTCCCGAGTGAATAGTAATCCGGAAGTGCAGCTGGGGATGTAACGAAAACCGTTTTTATGTTTCTTATATAATTTGTTGTATCTTCCAGTTCAATCAGTTCTAGTGTATTTGAATTAATTCCTTTAGGCAACAAAAAAAACAAACAAATCAACATTAAAAAAAAGACGCGCTTAAGCATAAAAAACCTCCATTAGCGCAATTCTTAACTAAATTATTATAACCCAGATCAATTTGAATGACCACAACATATTATCAGGGCAAAAGTATTCAGACGACTTATCATAAATCTTGTAATTTAGCCATAACCCAGTAAAATAAAATATGCCGTCGTTATTTGAACTTAAACATAGATTACAGCCAATAATAACTTCTCATTATATATAATCTCAATTAATAGTCATACTTGACTTTTTTCACACTTTGAATTTAATAACCTAAATGTTGTATAGTTAAAATGACTCTAAGAAAAGGGGTGATTTTATGAAAAAATTACTACTTGTAGTGTTTGTTTTGGCTGCTACGATCTTCATGGGCCAGCAAATAACGGTTATTGGTCCATGGTCTGGAGCAGAAAAGGATGCTTTTATGCCTGTTCTTGAAAAATTTGAAGAACAGACAGGTATTGAAGTTCAGTACCAGATTTACAGAGCTGAAGACCTCGCTAATCTCTTACCAGCGCAATTCGCAACCAAACGAACACCTGGTGATGTAATTTTCATGTGGACATCTTTTATGGAGAAAAACACCGAACACATCGTAAATCTCTCAGACATAATAAAACCTGAAAATTTCAGACCTGGAGCACTGGATAATGTAACAGTAGATGGTGAAATTATTGGAATCCCGTACACAGGAAAGGTTAAACCGGGTTTCTGGTACAGAAAGTCTTTCTTTGAGGAACATGGTTTAACAGAACCAAAAACATGGGATGAATTTGTTGCACTGCTTGAAGATATTTCAAAAATTGAAGGAATAACCGCTCCTATTGCAAGCGGCAATGGAGTAGGTTGGCCGCTATCCGATGTTACTGAGCATTTCATTCTTACCTTTGGTGGTGCTGAGCTCCAAAAAGACCTTATCGCAGGTAACGTTAATTGGACAAGTGAAACAGCCAAGAAACCTATAAACAAGCTGGCTAGTCTGTTATCAGAAGGATATTTTGGCGAACCAGTTGAATGGACTACTGTTTTAGAACAATGGTGGCAAGGACAGTATGGTCTTTACTTCATGGGCCAGTGGCTAACCGGGATGGTAGATGATCCTTCAGATTTAGGTGTACTGGCACTTCCTGGTAATGAAGCTGTTGTATTTGCACTCGATTACGCGTTCATACCAAAATATTCGAAAAATGTTGATGCAGCAAAACAGCTAATTGAATTCTTAGCAGGACCTGAAGGACAGACAGCTCAGGTAGAACAGGGTGGACATATTGCCTCAGCTAACGGAGTACCGCTCGATGCCTATCCACCTGTTGACAGAGAAATAGCTGAGCTTCTTGAAGGAAAAGCAACAGTCAACGATCTTGATGATTCTATTGGTGGTATGTGGCAGACAACTTTCTGGGATCAATTGAAGCTTCTCTGGGTTAGACCTGGAAGATTGGATTCTGTTCTCGAATCACTTCAGTCAAATATGCCATAATAGAAATGATTATTGATTTTAGCGGGACCCTTGTGGTCCCGTTTTAATTGAAGGGGGAGATTAAATGGAATTAAGAAAAGCCCGCATCAGCAATTTTGTTGTGTTCGTTTTACCCGCATTGTTTTTACTGGCTGTTTTTGTTCTTTATCCTACCTTTAGAACGATATTCATGAGTTTTGTAGGTCCCGAAGGAGAGTTAACTCTTCAAAATTATCAAAGTGTTTTTGCCAGTGGAGATATAATTAATTTCAAAAACATTCAGCAGGGTCAATTCCCCTTTGGAACCCTCGTACATAATGCCTTATGGATTGCCATACATTTGCCACTTACCACATTTCTTGGTTTATTCCTTGCTACCTTACTCAGAGATGTTAAAGGTGGAGCAATAATAAAATCGGTAATATTTCTCGGTATGGTCATGCCTCTGGTTGTTGGGGGTATAATGATACGTTTTATGTTTGATGGAAACATTGGTATAGTAAACCTGTTTTTTAAAACACTTGGATTACCCACTCAAACATGGACCGCTTACCCCGAAACCTCCCTATTGGCTTTGATTTTCGGTTCGGTTTGGTTATGGACCGGATTCAGCATGATCATTTATTCAGCTGGACTTGAGACAATCCCAAAAACCTACTATGAAGCCGCTGAAATCGACGGAGCTTCTAAATTAAGAATTTTCTTTAGTATAACCATACCCATGTTAAAACCCATAACAGTGGTTGTGGTTACCATGACACTTTTGTGGGAACTTAAAATATTTGACATCGTATACGTAGCTACAATGGGAGGTCCTGGAGGTTCCTCAAATGTTCTCGCCCTTCAAATGTATTTGTATGGATTCAGAGCGTGGGATTTCAATAAAGCTGCGGTAATGGCCGTTCTAATTACAGGTTTAACCATATTTGCAGCTATACCACTAATAAGATCGGCCGGAGAGGAGAATGTCCAATGAGAAAGAAAAGACTTGCTGGTAACATATTGAAAAACTCACTGGGATGGATAATTGCACTTGTATGGATTCTGCCCATAGCTGGAATATTTATGACTGCTATCAGACCTTACAGCGAAGTAATCAATGGCTGGTGGCAATTTGAAGAGTTCAATCCAACTTTTTCTAATTTTACAGGTGCATTGTTTCATGAATCGTCTCCTCTTTTACAGGGTATGATTAATTCGTTGTATATAGCAGTTCCAGCAACTATTATTCCCCTTATACTGGCTACAATGGCTGGTTACGGAATCGCCAGATACCGATTTCCTTTCAGGAAAACGTTTATTATAACCGTGGTAATGACTCTGGCTCTGCCCCAACAAATGATAGCTGTGCCAATATTCCAAATAATGAGTAGCCTGGGACTTGTTGACAGTTTTTGGGGCCTGATACTTGTTCATACAGCATGGGGTATTCCCTGGACAACGTTTTTCATGAGAAATTATTTCAAAACGTTGCCGGTAACCATTGAAGAAGCTGCAAGAATAGATGGTGCTTCGGATTCCCAGATATTTTTCAGAGTCGTATTGCCAAATGCATTTCCCGCTATAGCCTCAGCTGCCGCACTTCAATTCACGTGGGTCTGGAGTGACTTTTTCCTGGCATTAATTCTCATCTATTCTCCAAGCAAAATACTTGCTACACAACGCATACCGCTAATGAGAGGGCAGTATCAGGTAGATTGGGGCCTTCTGTCAGCGGCATCAATTCTAGTTATGATTGTTCCTATAATGATATATATACTTCTACAACGTTACTATGTGAGAGGAATGGTGGGCTGGACCATAAAATAATTTTTCAGGAAGCGATTGTTTATGAGAATTGAAGAAATTCGCTGGGATAATTTAACAAAGTTACTCGAATTACTTCTGGTCAGGAAGCGCACTCCTAGAAAAACCATAGTTAAGAAACTAAATGTACGAAACTCAACGTTGACTTATCTGGCAGGAGAACTTAACAAGCACAACATGGTTAAAATTGAAAGAGAAGTTTCTGGACGCGGAAGACCCAGACATTATATTTCGCTAAATGACAACTATGGCAATTTTTTTGGTGTAAAAATCGGAAGAGAATCTGTAAAGACCAGTGTCTTTACCTTTTCACTCAAAAAGATAAAGGAATCTACGATAGCACTGGAATATCCATTTACAAAAAATCTAGAAAAAATAAAAAATGTGATGACAGAACTTGTAAAGAAATACAAACCTCTATCTATAGGAATAGCAATTTCTGGAACTGTAGATATTAATGAATGTTCGATCACTACATCCCCTATTCTTGGCACCAATGAGAGCAATTTCGAAGAAATTATTAAAAAGTACAACTGCGAAGTTGTATTATGCAATGATGTTGATGCTTTAAACATCGGTCAACTGGTGAAAACAGGGAGAATTGAGCAATCTTCATTAACAATAACCTTTGGAATAGGCATCGGAGCTTCTTATTACGATAGTGTTGACATACTTCTGGGAAGTGATGGAAAATCTGCACTTGAATTCGGACACAGCAGGGTTGACTACAATGGTGAAAAGTGCTATTGTGGAGGAACTGGTTGTCTTGAAACGGTAGCCTCTGAATACTGTCTCGTAAAAGACAAAGCAAAAAACATAAATAATTTTGTGCGTAACTTTGAACATTATAAAGACAGGCTGAATGAAATCCGTGAGTCAGCAAAACATAATTCTATTGACAAAAAATACAACGAAATACTGGATAGATTGTCATACCATGTTTCTAGTCTATCTCTTTTACTTCGTCCGGATATAATTTGGATTGGTGGAGAAGGCGTGGTAAACAAGTGGATATTCCTTAAAATCAAAAATGGTATAAATAAATATTTAGGTGGCAGTTATTGGAAACTTAACCCCGAAATAAATCAAATCTCTCTGCCGGATATCTGGGAGAGAGGAGCTGCTTTTCTTGCACTCAGAAAACATGTAAGAAGCGCATTAAAGAATTAATTAGTGAAGTCCCTGAATAACTTAAGATAATCTGTCAAATGTCTTGTTATCAGAAACTCTTTTCGTACTATTTCCTTTCCATTTTCTCCCAATTTTCTTTTCAAATTCTCATCGGAAAGGATTTTTCTTGTTGCTTCAACCGCTTCTTCAGTACTGCTGACCAAGTAGCCGTTGTGGTTGTCCTTTATTTGCAAAGGAATGCCACCAACATTGCCTCCAACAACAGGTGTCCCTTTCCATAGAGCTTCACTGACAGTGAGTGCAAAGCCTTCTCTCAAAGATTTTTGAAGCACTACATCACTCACTTTTTGTGCAGCATTCACTTCAACGTTTCCAACATCGTGAAAGTTAGTGTACACGCCAACATCATAATCCCTGCCAGCATATCGCAAAATATCTTCATAAATCTGCCATCCTTCAGGATCATCAGAGGCCATTGAGCCTATCATTAACAATTGAAGTTCATTAAAGGATTTTTTCAATTCTCTGTACACATCCACAACACCAAGAGGATCTTTCCAGGGATCAAACCTTGAAACCTGTGTAATTAAAGGTTTTTCAGCATTTATTTTTAGCTTAGTACAGGCCTTTCTTAATTCTTCATCAGTCAATTCTCTGTTTTTATCGCTAAGTGGATCAATAGAAGGTGCAATTTCTCTTATTTCAGGAAAACCGAACTCACCAGCATAAGATTCTAGTGTGAAAACAGCACAAGAATATCCAGAAGTAAAACGCTTTAAAAAATCCAGATATTGCTTGTTTGGTGTTGATGTATCAATATGGCATCTCCATATAACCTTTGCTTTTCCAAAATCATAGAATTCAGGTAAAGCAAAGGGTTGAGGGTCATGAATAATTACAACATCATAGTTTCGTGCATCTAATTCTTCTGCGTTTTTCTTTGTTGTTTCAATATAAAGGTCTTTAACGTGTTTTTCAATAACATCCTCTTTGCCCTGAAGTGCATTGTGCATTCTTTTCGTAAATTCGTAAAATTCTTTCTCTGCCTCCATTACTTTCCATTCAACGTCGATACCAGCGTCTTTCATTAAAGGAACCAGCGTGTGAAGAATTTCAGCCACTCCTCCACCAAAGGCTGTAGCATTGACATGTAATACTCTCATTCCTTTAACTTTATCGATTAATTCAAATAATTCGTCTCTCTTTTCCCGGTCCATGAACTTTAGATAATTATCAACTCGTTTCTCTGCAAACTGTACTGTCTTCATAGCAACACCTCCTATGTTAACAATTATAATATATTTTGTTCATTATTTGAATAATATGCAGGTCACGCATCAAAACTCTGTTTTATGTATATTATAAGTTTGAATTTTTTAGATTCACAAAATATTCTGGAGAAACCGCAGCTCCTCCCAGTCTTCTTGAGTGCTCTGCGGCAAATGCCATCATATGACTGTGTATAGAATTTTCAAGAGATGTTGATATCAAATTTCTATCTCCTTTTAACCATGAAATAAACGCATCTATCAGTCCATAATCACCACCGCTATGACTACCATAGTTTTCTTTAATCGGATAATGCATTCTACCTTTTCCAAATACACTGAGTTCAACATTGCCTGTTTCAAGATCTCCTATCATTTCTCCATGAGAACCGTGTATGTTTAATGTGCGAGTAATTTTACCTGTAAACGCAGTCATTGTGAAATTGGCAATAATGTCATTGTCAAAAATGAAAAAAACTGTTTGATGATCAACGACATCATTATCAGAACTGAAAACACATCTACCATAGGGTCCATACTTTATCGCTTCTCTTCTTGCTTCAAGGGAACTATCAGTTGAAATAACCGATACTGGCCATTCTGTTTTGTCCTGAAGATATATCTTAACAGCAGAATACGGACAGAATTCTTCAACAGGACAGTTTAGACACCTATCTGCTGCACCTTCTGGTTTATTTTCTTTATTAAAATAAAACAACTTACCTTTCGAAATAACCTTTTTACACGATCTCCCGGTCAACCAGTAAAGAATATCTGCGTCATGGCAACTTTTTGTTAAAATCGCTGGTCCTGATTCCTTCTCATTTCTCCAGTTACCTCTGACATAACTGTGGGCAAAGTGAAAATAACCAATCTTCTCAGTCTGCTCGATTCCAATTAGCTTACCAATTTTCCCATCATCTATTAATGACTTCACTGTTTTGTAAAAGGGAGTGTAACGCAATACATGAGCCACAGCAACTTTACCAGACGTTTCCCTGCATTCAAGTATCTTGAGTAAATCATCGGTTGATTGCGCAATTGGTTTTTCTAAAAGTATTCTGTAATCTTGTTTCGCAAATTCAATCAAAGGCTCTACATGCAATCGATCCGGGGTAGCAATAATTATGCCATCACTGATTCTTCCTTTTTCTAAAAGCGTCTTCCAATCTTTGAAGCACATTTCGCGACTAATTCCATAAGCATTTGCAAAACGTATACGTTTTTCTTCATCAGGTTCAGCAACAGCTACAACCTCAGCATCTTCCCTTTGATTTAAAAGGCTTCCGTATGCTTCATAACCTCTGTTACCAGCACCAACAATACTTATCGTAACTTTCCCCATAATTTCACTCTCCTATAAACATTATACATTTGATGTAATCGAATAAAAAACCTATGCTATAATAGTAGCAGTCTATTAACAGTTTATAGCAGGTGATAATTATGAACAGAGAACAGCGCCTGCAAAAAATAATCGTTATTCTTTCAAGAAACAAAACGCAGTTAAGCGGGAACAAACTCTCTGAAAAGTTAAATGTGAGTCGTCAGATGATCGTGAAAGATATCAGTTTGTTAAGAAGCAGAGGTTATGAAATTCGTTCAACCTCCAGAGGATACATATATTGCGCAAATAAAAGAATAAGAAAAATGATAGTGGTAAGTCATGAACCGGAAAGGATAGGTGAAGAACTCAGGCTGATAGTTAATAATAAGGGCAGAGTTCTTGATGTAATTATTGAACACCCTGTTTATGGTGAATTAAAGGGCAGGATAGATGTTTCTACGAAGGAGGACGTTTCACGCTTTTTAGCACGCTTGAAAGGAAGCAACGCTTTTCCACTTCTTAAATTATCAACTGAAGGGATACATATGCACACAATTGAAGTTGAAAACGAAAAACACTTTAACCGCATTCTAAATAAACTTGATGAAGCAGGTTTCTTAGTTAAGTAACATCGAAAAAACATACTGGGGGTGATGTCGTGATAATCGACAATGTTATAGGCAAATATCTTACCAAAAAACAACAAAGACGACTACTGTTGCTAACGTCGTTACAATGGATGGCAGTTGCTGCAGGTGTTATGATTCTTTCTCTTACCTTACCAGCGATAATCAAAGATCTCCCTGGTGGATCAGAAATGCAGGGAACACTGGCAAGTTCTGTATTTATGGGTATGTTAGTTGGTGCTCTAACTTCCGGAACGCTTTCAGACAGATTTGGAAGAAAGATCACAAATATCATTTTTTTGGTAAATGCAATCATTTTCACATTCCTGAGTGGCATGTCACACAGTGCAACACATTTTGCGATCTTCAGATTTTTTTCTGGTATAGGTTTTGGTGGCTTATTACCGGTTGTCAACGCATATTTGTCGGAGCTCAGTCCAATTAAAAATCGTGGGAGATATCTTACACTACTTGAATCGAGCTGGGCAGTAGGTAGCATTATTATAGGTTTATTTTCTGTGTTGACTGTCGATTCAATAGGATGGCGGCCGTCATATTTAGTGCTTGCGGGTTATAGTCTAATTTTGCTTTTCATCGCATTTATGCTTCCTGAAAGTCCAAAATTTGCTTATATAAAAGGTGGAAAAAAGGCACTTGAAAAAGCCCTGGATAATAAAATTGAAGAAAATATTGAAATGCATGAACCCAAAAAAATACCTTTACTTCAATTAATAAAAGGCAAATATCTACCAAGAACAATAATGATATGGCTCGCCTGGTTTAGTGTTAGCTTTTCTTATTATGGGATTTTCACCTGGGCACCTAAACTGTTCGAAGCTAAAGGGCTCTCAGCTGTATCAGCTTCCTGGTATACATTTTTCATGCTGTTAATGCAGCTACCCGGCTATCTGTTAGCTACATATTTCATAGATAAAATTGGTAGAAAGAAAACAGGTATCTTTTTCTTTTCTGGTACCGGCATTGCCATACTCTTACTTCTCTTTGTAAATACCCAATCTCTTCTATTCACTTTTGCTGTTGTCATGTCAATATTCAATATGGGAGCATGGGGACTTGTTTACGCATACACTCCAGAATTGTACCCCACTGAAATGAGATCAAGGGCAAATGGAACATCGGGGGTAATGGCGCGTGCTTCAGGAATAATTGCCCCCTACTTCACTGCCAGTTTGATGGCAATGGGAAATGTGTTTGGAATAACTACAATTACGCTCACCATCATGCTTATTATGTTAATAACAGCATTTTTCATTTCCAGATTTGGTATAGAAACAATGAACAAAGCTATTGAATAGCAAAAAGAGTATTTAATAAAAAGCAGGCGATTAATCGCCTGTTTTTTATTATCTCCTTAAATTATCATTTTACTATTATATTCATTATTTTATCCTTTATGTATATAACCTTTCTAATATTTCTTCCTTCAATGTACCTGGCAAGTCTTTTATCTTTCTTTGCTTTTTCGAGTATTTTTTTCTCCCCGGCATCTTTGTTAACTTGAACCTTACCTCTCATTTTTCCATTTATTTGAACGGGAACTTCTATCGTGGCAATCTCCTTGTATTTTTCATATCCCTCAGGGAAACCGGAATCGAGTATCGTTCCTTTTCCACCCTTCATTTCATTTATTTCTTCGCTGATAAAAGGAGCAAAGGGTGAAAGCAATTTAGCGAGATCAAGGACGATCTTTTTTTCAATATGCTCTTCTTTCATTGCTTCATTTATGAACTCCATAATCGCTGCGACAGCGGTGTTGTATTTGATATTTTCTATTGAATAACTGACTTTATCCACGGTTTCTGCCATTTTAATTTTTAGATCTATTGAACTCTCTCCTTCAGGCAAATTTGCTACATCCCAGACCCTGTTCAGGAACCTTTTGGTAGCATCCATACCGCTGTCTCTGAAATCGCCGCCTTCCAAAAAATTACCCATAAACATCAAATATGTTCTCAAAACATCAACACCATGGGTATCAAAATAATCATTTGGATTGACGGTATTCCCCTTTGATTTGCTCATCTTCTGACCGTCCTTTACTATCAAACCATGACCTCTAAAAGATTTAAAAGGTTCTTCGAATGGTAAATAACCTAGATCATGCAAAGCCATGGTGATAAATCTCGAATACATTAAATGAAGATTTGCATGTTCATTACCTCCAATGTACATATCAACTGGCAACCACTTCTTTACCAATTCTAAATCAAAAGGCTTTTCAACATCATTTGGTGAAACATATCTAAGGAAGTACCATGCAGAATCCAGAAAATTGTCACTTACATCAGTCTCTCTTCTAGCGGGCCCTCCGCATTTGGGGCATGTGGTGTTCACAAAATCTTTTTTTCGTGCAAGAGGTGCCAG
>JBNGCV010000001.1:181002-189805 GCA_049975465.1 Kosmotogaceae bacterium
TACTCTTCACTGTTTATCATTTTTCCTTTTTCTGTGCAAGGAAGACTATCTTTATCACAATCGATGACCTGTTTTACATTAAGCCCATATTTCTGAGCAAAATCATAGTCTCTTTCATCATGTGCAGGAACAGCCATAACAGCTCCCGTTCCATATTCTGCCAGTACATAGTCACCAATCCATATGGGAAGCCTTTCTCCAGTTAATGGATGGATTGCATAACTACCTGTAAACATACCTTTTTTTGAACGTGTAATTGATGTACGTTCAGCTTCATCCATTTTATTTACACGTTCAATGAACGCTTTGAACTCTTCACTTCTGTCATCAGCAACCAATTCTTTGGTATATTTGTACTCGGGAGCAAGCACCAGATAGGTAACTCCATAAATTGTGTCAGGTCTTGTCGTAAAGGTTTCTATCTCAAGATCCATATCTTTTGCGTGAAATACTACCGTTGCTCCTTCAGATCTGCCTATCCAGCTTTTTTGGATATTTTTTGTTACCTCAGTCCAATCAAGTTTATCCAGATTATCGAGCAATCTATCTGCGTATTTCGTTATTCTGAAAAACCACTGACTCATTTCTTTTTTTTGTATCTCCGTATCACAGCGTTCGCATTTTCCATCAATTACCTGTTCATCTGCCAGAACAGTTTTGCAGGATGGGCACCAGTTAACGGTTGAATCCCTTTTCTCTGCAAGTCCTGCCTTAAATAACTTAATAAATATCCACTGAGTCCATTTGTAATAATTTTGAGATGATGTTATTACCTCGCTGGACCAATCAAATATATTCCCTATCTTCTTCAACTGTTCATCTTTGAAATACTTAATGCTCTTCGGTGTTAAGTCAAAGGGATTTTTACCTATCTTCAGTGCATAATTCTCACTGTGAATACCAAAGGCGTCAAAACCTATTGGTTCGTAAACATCGTATCCTCTGAGTTTCATATATCGACCGTAAACATCCGACCCTATGAAAGAATACATATTCCCGATGTGTAACCCCGATGCTGAAGGATAAGGAAACATCATCAAATTGTAGAAAGGTTTTTTTGATTTATCTAAATTCACCTTAAAATAATCTTTTTTCTCGTATCTATCTATCCATTTACGCTCTACCTTTTTAAAATCGTACATAAACATCCTCCTTAAGGGCTAATACCTTGAACATATGACCTTTTCAGAATTATATCATAGTTGAAATGTTCAAGAAAACTCGAATTGTCAATAAAAGCCTCGCAAAGCGAGGCTAAGTTGGGGATGGAAATGATATTCTTTTGTTGGTGGCGAGGGACAGAATCGAACTGTCGACACACGGATTTTCAGTCCGCTGCTCTACCGACTGAGCTACCTCGCCAAATGAACTGGTGGAAGCGACAGGGTTCGAACCTGTGACCTCTTGCTTGTAAGGCAAGCGCTCTCCCGCTGAGCTACGCTTCCACCCTTTGGCGCTCCCAAGGGGATTTGAACCCCTGCCGCCGGCTTGAAAGGCCAGTGTCCTAGACCGCTAGACGATGGGAGCCAAAAGGCACTGATAATTATCATACACTAAAATAAGATCATGGTCAAGAGGTTTAGCACCATTTGTACATTTTAACAATATTATGGATACATAGCTTAGATGAAATTTGCGGTTCATGATAGAATTTCTTTGGAGGGAGTGATCTCAATGCCCATAGACTTTAGGATGACCAAGAAAGGTTTGATTCTGCTTATAGAAGCATATAACTCTATCGATTCCTTGAAGCAAGAAATAATGCGTAAATTCAGTGATGCTAGTGACTTTTTTTCAGAAGGTGACGAAATTTCACTGATGCTTACACAGGATACAAGCAAACCCGATGATATTGTCAAAATTGTATCATTGCTCAATAGTATGGGGTTACGGGTGAAGGATATCCTCGTAGGCGATCTGGATCAAACTGAAGTAAACGTCGGACAAAGGTATGATCTTGTTAAAGAGAAAGTAACTGAAGTTAGAGGTGCCCAGGTTATAAAAAGAAATCTTCGCTCGGGGCAGATTGTAGTACACAATTATGATGTGTTCCTTATCGGTAATATGAATCCTGGTGCAGAGATTATTGCAGGTGGTAGTATCATAATTTTTGGTAGTGCCCGTGGAGTACTAAGAGCAGGTTACTCTGTTGGAGAAGATGCAATAATAGCCGCTGTCGATCTAAAGCCTTCTTTAATACAGATTGCTGGAAATATTTCACAGGGAAGCGACTTTTTTGATGTGCCTGCTGTTGCACACATAAGGACAGGACGTATAGTTGTTGAAGAATATGAAAATGTAAGATTTGAAACAAAGGAGGGAACGTTTTGAAGACTTCTGATTTACTAATGGAACTTTCAAATGCATTTGGCCCTGTTGGATATGAAGAGGAGGCAATTGATGTTATCAAAGAAAAGATAAACCCCTTTGTTGATGATGTATGTGTTGATAACATAGGAAATCTGATTGCCCATAAAAAGGGGGCTGGCAAAAAAATTGCTTTCTTCACACATATGGATGAGATCGCTCTTGTAATATCAACAGTTGACGAAAAAGGTTTTGCGCGATTTGATACCATGGGCGGCATTGATCCAAAAATACTCATTTCACAAAGGGTTAAAATCAAATCCCGCGACGGTAAAACTAGAACGGGAATAATTGGCATGCTTGCCCCTCACCTTCAGAATAAGGAAACCAGAAAAGAAGTTCCGCATTTTGATGATTTGTTTATTGACGTTTCAATGAATCCTGACTATGAGAAGGTAAACGCTGGTGATCTTGCAGTAATAGATATTACATCGTTTAAACTAAAAGATAAGGTTATTGGCAAAGCATTAGATGATCGAGCCTGTTGTGCAGTATCAATACTTCTGGCAGAGCAGTTTGACAAATATTCCTCGGTTCCCGACCTTTACTTTGTTTTCACAACGAGGGAAGAAGTTGGTGGACTCGGGGCGCAGGTTGCTTCACAAACCATCCAGCCGGATCTGGCAGTTGTTATGGACGTGACACAGGATAGCGAGGATTCAGGTATTTCGATGGGAAAGGGACCTGTTCTTGGTGTTGGTGGACCCATTGTCCATAAGAAATGCTTCAAAGACCTAAAAAATACTGCAAAGAAGAACAACGTTCAGATACAGTATGAATACACACCGGGACGATCAGGCACCGATGCTGATAGCGTTCAAATTGCTGGTAAAGGTGTTCCCACACTAATACTATCTATACCTCAAAAACATATGCATTCCCCTGTTGAGGTAATAAACCCTAAAGATGTTGAAGAGTCGGTTCGTTTACTTGAATCATTCGCTGTATCATTAAAAGAAGGTGAACCAAATGAAGTTTAAAAGACTAAAAAAACTAACAGAATTATATGGAATTTCCGGATTTGAAGAACCAATTGCTGAATTTATTGAAAACGAAATAAAGAATATGGTTGATGAATACTGGAAAGATGAAGTGGGAAATCTTATTGCTCACAAAAAAGGGAAAAATAGTAACATAGGTCGATTAATGCTTCTGGCTCATATGGATGAAGTCGGTCTTATGGTAAAAAAAATAAACAAAGATGGAACCCTTGCTATAACAAACATAGGCGGAGTTGATCCCCGAGTTGTAATGGGAAAGAAGGTTAAAATCGGTGAAGAATTAAAGGATGGAATAATCGGATACAAGGCCATCCATGAACAAAAAAGAGAAGAGATATTAAAAAGTCCAAAATACGATAACCTTTGTGTATATGCAGGACATGAAAAAGAAGATGATGCTAAATCTGAATTCAATGTTGGAGATCCCGTCTTTTTCGATACGCAATATAAGGAAATTGGTGATTATGCTATTGGCAAGGCTTTTGATGATAGAAATGGTTGTGAAGTACTCATAAAAATAATTGAATACCTTAAAGAAAATCCAGTTGATTACGATGTGTTTTTTGCCTGGGTGGTTCAGGAAGAAGTGGGACTTCGTGGAAGTGGAGTCGCTGCTTCACAAATTGAACCGGATGCTGCTATAGTTTTTGAAGGAACAACAGCTGGCGATAATCCAGAACTTGCTGAAAGTAGATGGGCGGCCAAAATAGGCCAGGGCCCAGTTCTTACGTATGCCCATGGAGGACTGGTTCCTGACAGAAAAATATTTGACGTCATCAAAGAAACAGCAAAAAAGCATAACATTCCTCACCAATTCAAAGGCAGAACAGCAGGTGGTACTGACGCGGCCAGATTAGCTAGAACCTTGAGAGGTATTCCTGCTGGCGTTATTTCTACTTCAGCAAGGTATATTCATTCACCCATGTGTGTAATGAACCTAAATGATTTTAACAATACAGTTAAACTAGGCCAAACTCTCATAACTGAAGGGAAGGTGTTGAGCAAATGAAAGAACTTATAAAAAAACTAACTGAAATCTCTTCACCCAGTGGAAGAGAAGATTCAATAAGAGAAACAATAATTTCTGAGATTAAAGACCACGTAGACGAACATAAAGTGGACAACCTGGGTAGTGTTATTGCATTGAAAAAAGGAACATCAGGCAAGAAAATATTGTTCGATGGACATATGGACGAAATCGGATTGGTCGTAACCAACATTGACGATAAAGGATTTTTAAGAGTTGAAAGTGTAGGCGGCGTTTCACCATATATCTTACTTGGATCACATTTGAGATTTGAAAATGATGTTACAGGTGTCGTAGGCGTAGAGTCTGAAACCATGAAAGACGCAGGCAAAAACATAAAAGAACTCAACTATGATTTGCTTTATGTTGATATTGGGGCTGTAAATAAAGAAGATGCTGAAAAAAAGATATCAGTTGGAACATTTGGAACCTACGATTCAAGATTTTACGATCTGGGTAAAAGGTTAGTTTCAAAGGCAATGGATGACAGAATAGCTTGTGCTATCATGATACAGGCAATAAAAGAGATTGAAAGACCTAAGGATGATATCTATTTCGCATTCACAGTTCAGGAGGAGGTAGGAATTGTAGGAGCCAGTGTTGCCGGTTTTGATATCAAACCTGATATGGCCATAGCTCTCGATGTCACAGAAGGTCCAGATACCCCTAAAGGATTTAAGCGAATTGGATTCAAACTTGGCGGGGGGCCAACAATAAAGATAAAGGATATGGCATCCATCAGTGCATCCAGTGTTGTATCCAAGTTAAAAACTGTTGCAGAGAAAAACAATATTCCTTATCAATACGAAATACTTATCTTTGGTGGAACCAATGCCAGAGGTTATCAAACAACCGGGGCAGGTATCCCCAGTGGAACAATTTCCATTCCCTGCAGATATGTACATTCCCCTCATGAAATGGTAGATTATGACGATGTCCTAAATTCGGTAAGACTTTTACAAAGTGTGGTAAAAGAAGGAGTATAATGAAAAAGTTACTCTATAAAGATAAACGCGATTTCAGTCTAAATATCGATTTTGGTTGCGAATCATCCAAAAATATACCGGAATCTCAAATAATATGGGATTCCGGTGTTCCTGATTTTAAACCATCAAACAATGAACATAAAATCAGAGGAGGTGAATACTCAAAAACAATAGACAAGGTTTTTGAGATTTACCATATGATAAAGATTTCAGGTCAAAAAACGCTATCTGTTGTTGGTGGTGGTTCCATAATTGATCTGGGAAGTTTTGCAGGTTTTACTCATGACTATGTAAAGCACATTTATTTGTATCCAAGTACCACATTAGCCCAAACGTTTTTGCCAGTTAAATCAAGATTTGCCATAAATTTTGAATACAAAAAAGATCTGTTATCAGTAACAGGGGTACCTGACAAAATTACCATAGATCCAGAACTCAGCTACAAAAGATTGAAAAGTAAGGGTGAAACGGAGTTTTTGCCAATAATTCTCATTTCACATACAAAGGATCAGAGGATGTTCAAGTATTTGATAAACCTGCTAAAAAAATCAAAAAGCATCTCACTTGATGAATGGGAAGACCTCGTATGGTCTGCGATAACAAATTTTTCAGAAACCCTGGAATCCGGTCTGGAAATTCAGGGAAAAAGTTTCTCAAATATAATTCAAAATGCCTTCAGATTAACCTTCAGTTATCAAACATCATTGATTTTTTCAAGTGTGCTGGAAGCCTGGCTTGCTGTGATTTACGGTTGTTTTAACGAAGAAGATTATAAAATGCTTCTAAGCGCTTTAAATCTTGTTTGGGACAAAAGTTGGCCTAGGCGATTGGATATGAGTTCAATAACTGAAGAGTTATATCAAAACGACAGTATTGTAATATCTACCATGTATAAAAACAAACCGTTTAAAGAAATAATCAGCGTAGACGAGCTTTTAAGAATATTCAGAAAATACGGAAAAGGACTGGAGTTTTTTAGATGAACATAAATAGCTCAACTAAAACTTTTTCCATATTTGTTGTTGCTTTGATAACCATTCTTTTTATTGTTGGTGGATACACCTACAAACTAAAAATTGAAAACGAAAGATACAAATTAATGCTTGAAGAAATAAGAATGCGAAATGAAGAAACTGCTATAAACGGCAACAATAATAATTTTCAAACAACAACCATTAATGAATTTAATACACAGGAAATCCCTACAACAAAGGAAACCGAGGAACAAAATGGTTCAAACATATTTGCATTCCAAACATTCAATTACAGTAAACTCATTGATGAATCACTTGAGTACTTTATAAGCGGAACAGAGTTTAATTACTCAGCTATTAATCGAAGGACTGCGTTTAAACTATGCACGGAATTAGGCGAAGGGAATTATTTTATCACAAAGATATCTGATGATTTCTACGGTGTTTTGTTAACAAAAGAAAATCCTTTAGAAGGATTGTTTTCATCCAAAGTTGCATACGGAGTCCAACTGGTAACTCATTCTTCATACAGTGGTATATCCGGAGAGATTTCTGAACTGCGAGAAAATGGTTACCCTGCCTTAATTTACCGCTGGGAAACTTCTGAAGGAAAAATTTATTATGGAGCTATTTTGGGAATTTATCCCGACCAGTTATTAGCCAGTGAACAATCAGATAAATTAAATGTTGGTAGAATCGAAGAGCTCACTGGATGGAATATTGAAGGAAGGTATATAAGAAAAATCCAATGAAACGTTTGTCTCCTAAAGAATTACAGATCGCTGGGACTGCAATTGCAGTACTTTTGGTAGGACTGGTGGTATTCTTAATAGGCGGTGAAACCCAGCCCATTAGTAACGATCTTGATAAAAGTCTTTCAGGTGAAGAAGTATATCCAATAGATATCAACAGCGCTACAGCAGACACACTGGTTTTACTTCCCTGTATAGGCCCAACCAAAGCAAACGCAATTGTTGAATATCGAGAAAAAAATGGTTTTTTTAGTGATACCCAGGATCTTACTAATGTCAAAGGTATTGGAGAAGCAACACTTAATAACATTCGAGAATTTGTTGTATGTTATATTGACAATACAGAGTTCAAAAGCAAAGTACAAAATGAGCTAATCGATATAAATATAGCCACTATCGAACAACTGCAAACATTACCGGGCATAGGCCCTGAAAAGTCATTAGCAATTATTGATTACAGACAAAACTATGGACCTTTTTTACATATTGATGATTTAGTGAAGGTAAAAGGAATTGGTGACGCTACACTGAATAACATTAAAGACCTCATCTGTGTCAAAGAAACTGAAATAAAAAAAGCAACAGTTGGATCAGTCAAGACAAAAATAAACATCAATACTGCTGGTATCAATGAGCTAAAAAGATTACCCGGAATAGGCGAGGTGCTGGCAAAAAGAATACTGGAATATCGGGATCAGGTTAGCCAATTTTCCAGCAGGGAAGAAATTATGAATGTAAATGGCATCGGTGAAAAAACCTATGAATCAATCAAGGAGTTGATAACATTTTAAAGAAAATGCTTTTGCATGTTTGTTGTGCTCCTGATTATGTAGCAACTATGGAATATTTCGAGAAAAACAATTTTGGTTTTGAAATTACACCATATTTCTATAATCCAAATATATTTCCCTACGAAGAATATGTCAAAAGATTAAATGCTTTTATAAGCTCCACTAAAATGTATGAAACATTGCCAATAGTGGGGGATTATAATACCTATCCATTTAAAAAGGTATTCACAAGGTTTGCAAGCGAAGATGAAGGGGGAAGGCGTTGCGAGTTCTGCGTAAGGATGAGATTATTAAAAACTGCCCAGCTGGCAAAATTGAAAAATTATGACGCCTTTTCAACTACGCTCTTGGTTAGCGCGAGGAAAAACCAGAAGGAAATCATAAATATAGGAAATAATATATCGGAAACATTTTCAATCAGTTTTGTTGCTGAAAACTTCAGGCGTGGTAATACCCTTGCAAAAGCTAGAAAGTTGCTAAGGGATTCCTATTTTCAGGATTATTGTGGTTGTGCGTATGGACTCGTAAATCAAAGAATTAAAGAGATCGAAAAGGATGAAAATGATCTTTCAAACCTGTTAAAATTGTATCCAAAAGCAAAAAAACTGTGGAAGTACAGATCACACGATCTACACATAGACGAATTAAGGGAATACATATCTAATGACCTGGAAAAATTAAAGCAGCTTGTTTCACTGATTAAACCGTCCAGTTTGATAGTTGACGATGATTTTACCGAGAATTTCAATAACGAATCCAGCTGGCTGAAATGTTCTGGTTATAATTGCAAGATCAGGAGGGAGAATGAACTTAATTATGAACGAAGAGAAAATCAGAAAACTCGCAAAAAAGCTTGAAAATTTAGGGGAATCAATTGGTATTGAAATTCGACTTATTAACAAAAA
>JBNGCV010000002.1:0-82486 GCA_049975465.1 Kosmotogaceae bacterium
CCTATTATAGGATACAGGGCTTTTCTCTTTTTACAGCATCAATTTTACGCTGTCTGATTTAGCATCAAAAAAGGGAGATGATAGACATCTCCCTTTTTTAACTATTGACAAATATTAATTTTATTCGCTTTTTACAAGGCCTCCCCAAATTATTTCTCTGATATTTTCAAGACTACGTGGATCATTTGAAGAACTCAACCCGTTTAATATCAGATCTGCTGCATCGTTAGAATCTATATTGCTGTCGATAACTTCGAGATTCTTTGATTCTTCTATGAGATTAGAAACTCGTTCTCTTAAACTCATGTAGCGATCTTTGACACGTTTCCAGGAATCCTGATCCGTTCTTGAAAAGTTAACCCGCTCTCTGAGAATAATTCTCTGAACCTCTGTTTTGTTCGTCATAAAGTCGATGTAGGATTTAAGCAATTTCTTGAGCTTCTTTAGATATATGTTTTCATTTTCTACTTCATTGAACAGGTGGGTTTCAAGTTCGTCCATTGAATAATGCCAGACCTCGTAAAATAGCTCTTCTTTGCTGGGAAAATAGTAATATATGAGTGCTTTTTTAACTTTGGCTTCTTTGGCAATCTCTGACATGCTGACCCCGTTATATCCCTTCTCAGCAAAGCTTTTCCGTGCAGCTTGAATAATTTTTTGTTTGGTGTTTATCTTTTTGTGCACGTTATTCACCACCTGTTTAGCCTTTTTTATCTACGGCAAGTTTTTCCTCGTTATTAGCATATTTTCTCATCCTTACATCAAAGTCATAAATGCCTCTCTTGGAAGGATGTGTTTCAGAGTATCCTTCTTCATACCAGAGCTTATCTGCGTATTTTGTCCAGTCTTCAGCAAGCTTATCAAGTTCGGGGGCAAGTTCAGTAACAACCTTTTCGCTACCATCGTGTTGAGGAATAGCATTGAATTTTTTCACCATGGCTCTTAGGACTTTTGGATTGTCAATGACTGGACACGGTCTAAATAGATTGTTCGAATAAGGAATCATTCTCTTATACGCACTGAAGAACGGTGACTTAAGAATATCCAGAAGGCTCTTTTCTCTTATGCTATCTACTGCGAACTGCTGGAAAACACATGGTTCAACATATCCTTTTGCATTGACATGTAAGTACTTGGCTCCTGCTGCAAGACAACCGTTTGTGAGGAACCCGTGGTTCCAGAAGTCTGCAACAAACGCAAAACGACCTCCTAAACGCAGCTCTTCAGTTTTGTAGAATCGTTCGTATCTTTGTTCAGGAGTGGGCACAAGATCCATAGAAGGATTCATTCCCACAGGCATGAACTGGAAAACCCAGGCATAAGAAACACCTTTATCTTCAAGATAATCCCAGAATTCATCCTTCATCATAACGTCGTGATTCATTTTTGTTGCTGTGACAGAAGTACCATAGATAACGCCAGCTTCTCTTAGATTATCCCAGGCCTGCTCAATTTTCTTAAATACTCCACGTCCACGCCTCCAGTCTGTGTCGCTCTCAAAACCTTCGACTGAAACTGCCAAGGTAGCATTTCCAAGTTCTGCCAGTTTATTTGCTATTTCTTTTGTAATTAGTGTTCCGTTGGTGTAAATTTGGAAATAGCTGTCGTTGTATTTTTCCAGAATTTCCATTAGATGTGGCCATACAAAGGGTTCACCACCGGTGATTATAAAGAAGTAAATACCCAGGTCATTAGCCTGTTCGATTAAGTTCCCTACTTCTTCTTTTGAAAGCTGGTATTTTCTTCCGTACAATCCTGCATAACAACCAACACAATTCAAATTACATGCATATGTAGGACTAATTACAACCAATTTTGGAATTGCAACTTCATGTTCAAGCATCTTTTCTGTTCTAACTTTTTCACCAAGAGCGAATTCATTTACTATAAGGTTCGTCATCACTTTTTCTACCGCTTTAGGACTGGCCTTTTCAAATACATTCTTCCATGAAGTAATCATTGGATGTTTCTCTTTTGCCATGTTTGCAAGCTTCCTCAGACCACTTTTAGATGGTTCTTTTGTAATCGTACTCATCGTTGAAAACAGCTTTTCGAGTGTTTCTTCTGAAGAATTCCTAACAACAGACGAAACAAATTTACCCGCCTGTTTCAACATGGATTTTTTCATGCTATCTACAAAGGACATTAAATCACCTCCATGAGAATTTTACTGACCGTTCGGTAAAACTATAGAGGTTAAATGTTTAGTTGTTTATTCATAATTGTTAAATAACAGTAAAAAAACGGGGCTGAGCCCCGTTTTTTAGTTAAAATATCTAGCTTTTAGTTATTTTCAGTTTCTGTGGCGTTTTCTGTTTCACCTTTTAGGTTATCAAGTAGTTGTTTGTTCTCTGCTGTAGGTTGAAGCTGGTAAAGAGTTTCAGCATACTGAATCATTTTGTTTAAATACTGTTCCTGATTTGCCTGATCAAGACTTGCGAGAATCTGTAGAGTGCTTAATGCTTTATCAATAGCTTCTATTCTCAGTTCATCATTTGCATCGGAACTGATTACACTGGCTAAATTGTTATCCACATTTTTCAAAGAACTGACGATCATTGATACAAAATTCTGTTGTCCATATTGCTGTATATATATTTGAAGCATCTGTTGATTACTTAATAAGGAATATACTTCTTCGAGTATAAGCGTATTGTAATTCAATGATACATCGGGTCTATCTGGATAGAATTTGTACATTTCCATGGCGACAGTCCAGGATTCTGGTGAGATCTTGTACATTTCATTTACCGCATCTTTGTATTCATCGGTATCATCTTCAACCAGTTCAAGATTCAACTGTATGTAATTTGCCAGTTTTACATCACTTGCGGGATCTGATTCAAAATTAGTTGCGGCGACAGTTTCTTCTAATTCATACATTAATTCTTTTCTTTCTTCTTCTGTTTCAGCTTTAAGAAAACGTTCGTACGCATTCAATTTAGGATCAGTAATCTCTAAATTCATATTATTCTCTGATTTGTAATTCTCAAGCCATTCGTTGAATTTCGTTGACACATAATCATTCTTGAATTTTTCAAATGCTTCAACATTGTTTGCAAGATCGTCGTACGTATCAATAATATTCTTATTTTGAACAAGTATTAAATGATAACCAAAGCCTGATTCAACAGGTCCGGTTATAACACCGGGGGTAGTAGCAAAAGCAGCATTTTCAAAGGCTTCTACCATTTCACCATGACCAAACGTACCAAGACCTCCACTTGATTTTGCAGAAGCTTCATCTTCAGAAAAATCTGATGCAGCGCTTGAGAAATCCAACTCTCCTGATTGAATTTTCTCTTTTATTTCAATCGCCGATGCTTCAGTTGAAAGTAAAATATGACTTGCTGTAACTGTTTCATACTGGTCCTTTATGCTTTGTTTTTCCTGTTCAAAATACTCTATCATGGATTCCTTATCCTGAGAAACAACTTCGTCCTGCACCATTGTTTTCTGTTTTTGACTGAAAAGATAATCGTAAATCAAATTCGAGAAAGCATCAACTGAACCATATGCCTGTTCTATCTGTGACAGCGCCTGTTCATCAGCAGTGTATTGTGAAATCATTGCTTCTTTTTCTGTTTCTATGGAAGTGGCATCAGGAGTTAAATCATGTGTATTTGCATAGTATGTGATAAGATTTCTATCAAACAAAGATTGCAGTATCGAATATTTTAAGCCAATAAGGCTAGGTAATTGATTTGAACCAAAATATTTATCGAAGGTTACTCCCTGCTGCTGTAAACTGCTAACTGTTTGCTCAACTGATTCTGAAAGTTCGGATTGTGTGATCCAGTATTCTTCTGGTAATGGACTTGAATCTTTTGTGATCTTTGCCGCGAAGTCTGCTGAAAAAGCTGCAGAAATTGTTAACAAAACGACGAATGTTACTACCAACAGTTTTCTCATTAGTGTACCTCCCTAAAAAGATAGTTTATACAATGATATCATCATAATATTCTAAATCAACTTTATAATACAATCAGTAAGACTAACTGAATGTTATAATTAGTTCAATTGATTCTCAGCGGTGATGAAAATGAGGACACAGATAGTAAGGGAATATTTAGATCAAAAAGGATATGATGCTATCCTCATGGGTAATATCGAAAGCCTTTTCTGGCTTTTTGAAAGATCCGTTGATCCCAGAAAAAATGGGAGTTACCTCTACACTGATTTTCTTGTTTATATTGATGATCACCGTACAGTGGTTATCTTACCAGAAAGAGAAAAAGATAGAATTAGCGAAACGCTTGAAAACTACAATATAGATTACAAAACCTACAACTGGTTTAAAGGACCTATCAGCATAATCAACTCGCTTGGCAACAACAAAAGAGTCGTAACTGACTGTATTTCACTTGCAAAGCTACCGACAGTTGAATATGTAGACAGTGATTTCAAGTTTCTTCAACTACAGTTTTCTGAAAAGGAGATTTCACGACTTAGAGCAACTGGAACGTTAAGTGAAAATATGTTATTTGAATTTTCCAATGAACTACGATCTGGAATGACGGAAATAGAAATAGAAAAGATACTCAAAGCGTTATTCCAGGAAATTGGGCTAGAGGTTTTGTATCTTGTGGTTCTTTCTGATGAAAGGTTAGAGAAGTTCAGCAGTGCAAACTCAACAGGTAAAAAGGTAAAAAGACATCTGGTTATTTCGCTTAGAACTCACCGCCATGGGCTATGTGTTTCGTTGAGTCGCTCGTTCTTTTTTGGAAAAGTGCCCGGTGATCTGGCTGATCTATACGATAAATCTGCAGCTTTGTTCGCGAGAAGTGCCTATGATTTTTTGCAAATTAGAAGGTTGTCTGAAATCTTAAAAAGAGCTAAAAGTAACTATGCCAGTATTGGTTATGAGGAAGAATGGAACAATTTTGATGTGAACTTCTCCGCAAGGTTTGGAATAGGAAACATCTCTCCTTTAACTGAGCTGGATTTTGAAGTGAAGGAAAATATGGCAATTTCTTTTTCAACACCGCTCAAATCTGCAAGAAATGAGGATACAGTTTTACTTAAAAAATCATCAACAGCTGAATTGATCACGCTGGGAAGTAATTTTCCTAAGATAGTTGTTAATGTTGAAAATATGAAAGTTATGAGACCATGGATCATGGAACTGTAAACTTATTTAAAAGCAATATATTGACGGAAGAGGTAAAATCTGATATATTTAATTGGCTCCGGGGAGTAGCGCAGATGGCAGCGCGCCTGTCTTGGGCACAGGAGGTCGCTGGTTCAAGTCCAGTCTCCCCGACCATTATAAATGTGCGGCTGTAGCTCAATTGGTAGAGCACTGGCCTTCCAAGCCAGTGGTTGCGGGTTCGAGTCTCGTCGGCCGCTCCAGCGCCCGTGGCTCAATGGATAGAGCATCGGACTTCTAATCCGGTGGTTGCAGGTTCGAATCCTGCCGGGCGCACCAAAAAACCATGGTGGCTGTAGCTCAGTTGGCAGAGCGCCTGACTGTGGATCAGGTGGTCGCGGGTTCAAATCCCGCCAGCCACCCCATTTTTAGTGTTATGCGCCCGTGGCTCAACTGGATAGAGCATCGGACTTCGGATCCGATGGTTGCGGGTTCGAATCCTGCCGGGCGCACCATTATTATCATTGTTAATGCAAACTTTTTTGATATAATTGTTATTGCAAGAGTTACATTTAATATTTTATTTCATATTCTTTTCTTTAGGTAATATGCAGGCATCCAAAGGAGGTAGCAATTGTGGAAGTATTAAAAGTCGCATCTAACTCTAAACCTAACGCCGTTGCAGGAGCATTAGCGGGGGTGATAAGGGAAAAGGGTATCACAGAAGTGCAGGCTATAGGAGCCGGTGCAGTAAATCAGGCAATTAAGGCAATAGCTGTTGCAAGAGGTTATGTAGCCCCAGGAGGAATAGATTTAGTTTGTATTCCTTCTTTTGCTGATGTAGAAATTGAAGGAGAGGTAAGAACAGCAATAAAGTTCCTTGTTAAGCCTAAAGAGTAATTAAGGGCTGCTTCATTTTTAAGACAGCTCAGCTACTGCGAATTCTCCAGGATTCAAGTTAATTTCAAGAGAACCTGTAGTATGCCATGTTGATTGCGAACCTGAGTAATCACGGCATAACCACGAAATATCATGTTCACCCTTCCAGGTATAATAACCGAGATCAAGATTCACATGTTGTTGCTTCTGAAAATCTGTATTTCCAAGAATTATTAAACCCTTTTCGCCGTTCCAGTACATGTAGGCTATGATGCTATTATCGACTTGTTCGAATTTTTTGAAGTTTGATGCTTTTATGAGGTCATTTTTTTCATTTCTAATATTTGAGAGGAGTTCAATGAGTTGATTCATGTCTTCGTTTTTCCAGTGTAGCGCATAATTATCAAAGAAAGCCAGTTTTCCATAAAAAGGATCATATTTCGGTAATAGGTAACGTCCCAACTCGTCGTTGTCAAGACCTAGATTCATAGGCTGTATTTCATAGAATTCCTGACCCGAATTAATGAATGGAATGACATTAGGTAGAAAGAAATTAAGTGATGTCGCAAACCGGGAAAAGCTTTTGCCCCATTTTCTTGCTACAGCTCTTGGAGTATCAGGTGTTTCGGCACTTCCAAGTATGGGTAATTTCAGTTGCGGTAAAACATTAAAACACAACTCGTGTAATTTGCCCTCTTCAATTCTTGGTTCCATCCACCATGAGTTACCCAGGAAACAGTCATAACCTGCTTTTTTCGATTCTTCATCATTTGACATGGACAGTTCTTCTGCGATCATGGCAAAGGCTGGATCAATTTTTCTTGCCGATTTTATTACCATTTCTTCAAGCTCATCTGGTAATGCATGACCCATGTCAAGTCGTGAACCATCTACACCGAAATTTTCGCTGTAGAAAGGCATAATTGATTCTATGGCATCCCATAGCATGATATTCGGTTTGCTTCCTGGAAAATCCGATGATTTGATTACATCATAAAGGATATATGGTGGTTGTTTTTCAGGATTCTTCAAATATTTTCGAGATTCTACAGGATGGTCCTCATATAATCTCAGGAAGGTAATATCTTTCCAGATTGGTTGATTGTCGTTTATCCAGTCAGAAAATCCGGGTGGGGTTATAACTCCGAATTCTTTAGCTAGTTCAGTCAAAAAATCAGGATTATTTTTATTAGCTGCCACAAAATTGTGCCATCGTTCTGGATTTTCTATATTTGGGGAAAATCTGAATTTATTTAAGTGATTTTTCACATTTTCCTGCGAATAGACTTTTTCAAGGTTTTGCTTTGATGGCTGAGCAAATCCAAGCCCATCAATTTTAGGCGCTTCGAATTTGTCCAGTTCATTAATATCTATCCAGTAAAACCATTCAGGATGATCGAGTATTAACTCAGAATCTCTGGAAGAAGTTCTGGGAATGAAATCAAGAACTACTCTGATATTCATTATATGAGCTGCTTCAATAAAGGCCTTAAATTCATCTTCAACGCTGAAATCTTTCAGCAGCTTATCGTGATATCTGGGTTCTATTGAGAAGAAATTCTTAACCGCATAAGGGGATCCTGTTTCTCCCTTTTTAAATGCGTCGCTAAATTTTGTAACAGGCAGGAGATAAAGTGCATCTATGTTCATGTCCTTTAGATAGTGCAGTATCATTATCATTTTGAGGAAGGTCCCGTTTTCGGTAAAATGAGAATTTTCTGTGTTCAAAAGGTCGGGATTTTCGTGACCATATGCCACTGTGCTTCTCACAAAGGCGCCGTATATGTTTGAGTTTGCTATCCATTTGGTTGATGTTTCGCCTTTGATTCTGGATAAAGGAAGTAAATAGTTTGTCTTTTCTTCTGCTTTAAGCAGTATTTCATTTATTAACCAGCTGATATATTTATTTGGGTTCACACGAACGAAGCTATCCAAAACCTTTCGTTCGCCTTCATACGATTTATGAAACCATTTTTTTGGAATAGCGTAATTGCAACTGCCCCCGTCTTTTTTGTTAAGATATTCGTGTACATTTTTTAACATAACCGAACCCCTTTTTAAAAAAGGACGGTTTCCCGCCCAGTGGCGGAGGCGGTGGGACTCGAACCCACAAGGGGTAAAGACCCCACCGATTTTCGAGACCGGCTCCTTGCCAGTTAGGATACGCCTCCTATGCAGTGAAAATTATATCATGCAAAAGATTGGCTGGCAACTTGCGCTATTACAGGAAATGCATTACAATAAAACGCGGCACGTCAAATGTTATTGAATTTGTGTGTTAATCAAAGACAAATCTGGTAAAGTATGTTAAAATTTGCAGGTATTCAAAGAAAATCGGGCATGAGAAAGGTAATAAAGCCGAGGGGTACCTTGCTCAGCCCTTTTATAGTGCAAAAGGAGGAGTGTTTGTGTACGCGATAATCGAAACGTCCGGAAAACAGTACAAGGTCAAAGAAGGGACAAGCTTCTTCACAGAAAAACAAAAAGGTTACAATGAAGGAGATGCCATCGAATTTGACCGCGTTGTCATGTTAAAAAGCGACGATGGCCTTAAAGTGGGCAAGCCTTACCTTGAAGGTGCAAAGGTTGTAGGAAAAATCGTGAAAAACGGTAGAGGCAAAAAGATCAGAGTAATCAAATTTAGACCGAGGAAAAATTACGACAGGGAATATGGTCACAGGCAACATTACTCTGAAATACTTATCGAAAAGATTGAGTATTAAGGTGGAGGTGGATTGAATGGCCCATAAAAAAAGCGGTGGCGTAGCAAGAAACGGAAGAGACAGTAATGCGAAATATAGAGGTATTAAACGAGGAGAAAACAGTTTTGTAAAATCCGGAACGATAATATTAAAACAGTGTGGAACAAAAATCCATCCAGGAGAAAATGTAGGGATGGGCAGAGATTTTACGTTATACGCTTTAATTGATGGAAAGGTTCACTTTGAAACGAAAAGGAATCGTAAGTTTGTAAGCGTCTATAACAATACACAGCAGTAAGGGCAAATTCGAGGGAGGAAAAATTGTTATGAAAATACAAAAAACACCTCTTTGTAAAATAAGCACCAACTGGACGAAAGTTCAGACAAAACGAAAAGGTGAAATAGACAAGGTAGAGTACTATGTTTCTGATCATAATGATGAGAAAATTGAAAGAAACTGGTATCTAGTAGATGCTACCGATGCCCCACTTGGTAGACTGGCAAGTCAAATCGCCAGGATATTGATGGGTAAGCACAAGCCAATATATACACCACATGTTGATACAGGAGATTTTGTTGTTGTGGTTAATGCATCTAAGATCAAACTAACGGGAAAGAAAATGAATCAGAAGAAATACTACAGATATACCGGTTACCCTGGAGGTTTGAAAACCAGAACAGCGAAGGAAATGATTGAAAGACATCCTGAAAAGGTTATCAAAATGGCTGTTCGCAGGATGTTGCCTAAAACTATACTTGGGGAAACTATGCTTAGAAAGCTTAAAGTATACGATGGACCTGAACATAAACATGAAGCTCAAAAACCAGAGCAGATTGATTTGTTGAAGTAAGGAGGATATTGAATGGCTGAAATGGTTGAATATTACGGAACAGGAAGAAGAAAAACCGCAGTTGCAAGGGTTCGATTAAGGCCAGGAAAAGGAAAATTTGTAATTAACGGGAAAGAATTTGATGATTTACAGAAATATCTTCATAATGATTTGTGGGTAAGACACGCCTTAAAACCTGCTGTAATTACGGAATCGCTTGGAAAATTTGATTATGTGATTAGAGTTAATGGTGGGGGATTGTCAGGACAGGCAGGAGCTATGAGATTGGGAATTGCCAGAGCCCTTTTGGAGTTCAATCCCGATCTTAAAAAGCGTCTAAGAGAAGAAGGTTTGCTTACAAGGGATTCAAGAAAAGTTGAAAGAAAGAAGTACGGTTTGAAAAAGGCAAGAAGAGCTCCACAGTTCTCAAAGAGATAATATATTGTTTTATATAAGTCAGAGTGGATTCCTTCTATGAAGGGGTCCACCGTCTTACGGTGGTGATTTAGTGTTCGACAAGGATCTAATTGAGAAGCTGAAATCTTCTGTGGATATTGTCGAACTCGTGGGACGTTACGTTAACCTCCAGAAGTCAGGAAGTAATTATCGTGGACTTTGCCCATTTCATAATGATACTGATCCTTCTTTCTATGTGAGTCCTGGAAAAGGTTTTTTTCACTGCTTTGGTTGCGGTGCTTCCGGAGATGTTATAAGTTTTTATCAAAAGATAGAAGATTTGTCCTTCACTGATGCGGTAGTTCAGCTTGCAGACATGTTTAATGTAAATGTCCCTATGGGCGCTTTTGAAGAAACAGCTTATCATAAATTTACTAAAATGCTCGAAAATCTTGCCAGATACTGGCACAACGAATTATTCAGAAACAACAAAATCAGTCAAAATGTCATTAACTATTTAAAGAGCAGAAAAATCACAGAAAAGACCATTCATAGTTTTGAACTTGGTCTTTCATCTGGTGATCGAACTCTGGAAAGATTTATACAGTCTAAAAATGGAATTAAAAGAGATAATTTGGTTTCCGCAGGAGTTGCATATTTTAACAAGGGGAATCTCATTAATAGATTTTCAGACAGATTAACTATACCAATAAGAAATAAATCAGGAAGAGTTGTAGGTTTTGGTGCCAGAGTGATTTCAGATGATAATGGACCAAAATACATCAATTCGCCTGAGAGTAGTATTTTTAAGAAAAGCAAACTTTTATTTAATTTGAATAGAGCAAAAAAGAGTATAGACAGTTTGAATTATGTAATAGTAGTTGAAGGATTTTTCGATGTTATCTCATTGTATGAAGCAGGGATAGAAAATGTAGTTGGAACACTTGGAACATCGCTTACAGGAATACAGTTGAAACTCCTCAGAGATGTCACTGAAAATATTCTATTCTTTTTTGATTCAGATGAAGCCGGACAAAAAGCTACGTTTAGAGCTGTAGAAATGGCAGAGCAGTTAGGACTATCAACCGCGGTTGTGCAAACTCCTAAATTCAAAGATCCCGGTGAATTGTTGGTGAAAAAGGAACCGAAAGATATTCGTGATATTTTAAATCAGGCAGTACCTGGACCGACATTTAAGATACATTATTTTTCGAGAAAGCTCGATCTAAAGAACGATCAGGGAAAGAAAAAGCTGTTACAGATTTCAGAACCATATTTAATAAAGTATCAAGAACAGGGTGATAATCCCGGGCTGCAGACCGCGGTGAAAGCGATATCGGAATTAACAGGTTATGAAGAAGAGTCCATAAGTGTTTCTTTCCGAAGGAAGCCATTCAGGAAAAAAGTTAAACCCGAATCCGGTGAAAAGAAACTCAAACCCGGTGAAAAGGAACTGCTTAAAATCTACTTTTCTTTTCCTGAATATAAATCTCTTGTTTTGAAAACCATTGAATTACTTCCTTTGAGTTCTGCCTGTATGGAGATTTACAAGTTAATCAAGAAAAATGATGATTTTGAGCTCATACTGAAAAATGTTGAAGAAGACCTTGGAAGAGAACTTATGAATATTGTAGAAACCCCAATGAACAAAAACTTAGCTGAGGCAATACTTAATGATCTTGAAAAACGAACTGAAAAGATGTTGATCAAGGAGCAGATAAAAGAACTGGACAGAAAGATCAACCAGGTAAGCAATGAAAAAGTCAAAACTTCTCTTCTTATGAAAAGGGTACAACTGTCTAGGTTGCTCTTGAAAAGTCAGGGAGGTGAAAATAATGGCAGCTAAAAAACTAAACACAAAGACGAAGAAAAAGGAAAAGAAGTTATCAAAGGAACAGGTAAAGAAGAATATTGACAAATTGATTAAACTGGGGAAAAAACAGGGTTATATAACCTATGCTGATATAGATAATGCTTTTCCTCCTGATTACAAAGGTTTCGATGCTCAGATGATGGAGAAAACCTATGAAGAGTTAGAAAAGAATAAAATCAGGATTATAGAAAAAGAGGAAGAAGAGGAAGAAGATACGGAGGATACCGAGGAAGAAGAAATTGACTCGTTATTATCAAATTCTCCTGAAATGTACGATAATATTTCTTTGAAAGACCCTATAAAGATGTATCTTAAGGAAATAGGAAAAATATCATTGTTGACACCAAGTAAAGAGAGAGAATTGGCAAGAAGGGTTCAAAAAGGTGATAATAAAGCCAGAAGAGAACTAATAAAAGCCAATCTCAGACTCGTTGTTTCAATTGCAAAACGTTACATTGGAAGGGGACTGTCTTTTCTTGATCTTATTCAGGAAGGAAATATTGGACTGATTAAAGCAGTTGAGAAGTTCGATTACAAGAAAGGCTATAAATTCAGCACATATGCAACATGGTGGATTAGACAAGCAATTACAAGAGCGATCGCCGATCAGGCAAGAACCATAAGGGTACCGGTACATATGGTCGAAACGATTAACAAAGTAAACAAGGTTATTCGAGCACATTTACAGGAACAGGGTGAATATCCAAGTGTTGAGGAACTTGGTAAACTTACTGGTAAATCGCCTGAAAAAATTGAAGAGATACTTGCCGCTTCTAAGGAAACGATTTCTCTTGAGTCGCCTATAAGTGGAGATGAAGAATCAACTATGGGAGATTTTGTTCATGATGAATCTGTTGAAAAACCTCAGGAGTCAGCAATGAAAATGCTATTGCGGGAAAGAATAGATCATGTACTCGACACGTTGAGCCCAAGAGAAGCAATGGTCCTTAAAATGAGATATGGTCTATTAGATGGAAAAACAAAGACACTGGAAGAAGTTGGCCAATTTTTCAACGTAACGAGAGAGAGAATTAGACAGATAGAAGTAAAAGCACTGAGGAAACTAAGACATCCTTCCAGGAGCAAACAGCTGAAATCCCTTATGGGAATGTTAAATGATTCGAGGACTGAATAACACAAAAAAGAAACGTCTCCTTAAATAAGTTATCATTATTCAGAAAAGCAATTCTTGTATAATTATTGTGCAAACAATGAAGAGGACGTGATAAGATGAATGGAAAACCATCAGAATCAAGCAAGAGAAGATTTCAATCAAGTCCCAAAGTTGTTGCACAAATTGATCTTATTAAAATGAACAAAAACGGTGATAAAGAAGCAACTCAAGATGTGATTAGAAGTAGATTATCGTGTAATAATGGAAATGAAAGAAAGGAGCAGTCTCATGAATGAGACTGCTCTTATCGTTAAGGACTTCAATCTTTACATTAACAGTGAAAGAGTATTGAAGGATATTAGTTTTTCTGTTCCCAAAGGTCAGATTGTACTTTTTTATGGTCCGCGGGCTTCGGGAAAATCAATGTTGTTAAGAACACTACTCCATCTCAATGAAGAGTTATTTGAGAATGTCTATGAAGAAGGCGTAGTAAAGCCTTTTGGTAAAAGAATAGAGGATTACGACAGAAAAGAGTTGAGGAACGGTATTGCCTACGTTGATACATCATTTCTTACCGCGTTAAGTGATTTTAGCCTGAAGGAGTTTTTCAGGTTAATAAAGGGGAATAATTTTAACTTAGAAGATCTATCTGATTATGACCTTGATTTGATAAAGTCACTTCATATTGAAGACATTCTATCTTATTCTCCCAAAACAAGTTTGAATGTATTACTCCCCTATCAAAGAATCCTTCTTTTAATATATTCAACACTTGCCAGAAAACCATCTATGGTAATTCTTGACAGTATCGTAGATCACCTTGATGATGAAAGCTCTGTTCATATAAAAAATATGATATATCAGTCAAAGAAAGATCGTACCATTTTGCTTTCTAGCCGCTATACATTGAGGCTTTTGGACATATGCGATTTGTTAATTTCTTTAAAAGATGGTAAAATTTCATATGTAGGATCTCCAGAGAATTATGTTGTTTCCTGAAATTACAGGATAGGAGTGTAGAATTTTGCAAGTTCTTACAGTCACCCTTAACCCTGCGCTAGACAGGGAATTGATTGTTAATGATTTCAAAATCAATGAAATGCGCAGGATAAGAAATCAAAAATACTCAAAGACGGAACCCGGGGGTAAAGGTATAAATATATCCCTGATTTTATCTGGATTGGGTATACCCAGTATTGCTATGGGATTTCTGGGAGGTTTTATTGGCGCGGTAGTTGAAAGAAGATTAAGAGAAGCAAGCGATATAATAACCTCTCATTTTTGTTATGTGGACGAAGAAACCCGTGAGAATATAGCTATCATTGACCAGGTAAATGACACAATTACAGAGATTAATTCTTCTGGACCTATTATCGATGAACGGTCATTGAATATGTTTAAAAGGAGATATGAAATTACGTTGAGCAGAGTAAAGTCAGTTGTAATTTCCGGCAGTGTTCCACCTGGAGTTCCTGAAGATTACTATGTAGTACTTGCATCTAGAGCCAAAGAAACTGGTAAGACGATTATAGGAGAATCGATAGGGAAGCATTTCGAAGAGGCTCTAAAAGCGGGGCATTACACAGTAGCCAAACCAGATTTAAGGAGCTCCAAAGAACTTTTGGGTAAAAAGCTCAAAGAGCTTGATGATTATGTTGAAGCTGCTCAGGAAATAGTAAGATACGGAAACAAAATGGCAATAGTTTCTTACGAAATTGAGGGAGATATAATAGCCACTGAAGAGGGCGTTTGGTTAATGAAAACAAAAGCCCATATTGAACAGTCACATTTGCTTGGAACGGGAGATAGCTTTGTTGCTGGCACAACATATAGTTTGATTAAAAATAGAAAAGAACTATTAGAAGCTGCAAAGATTGGCATGGCTGCAGCAGTAACAGAAAGTAGGTTTATAGGCAAAGAGTTTTTTACAACAGAGGATATTCAAAGTAATATGAATACCTTTGAAGTGAAAAGATTGAGGTGATCCAGTGAAAGTTAAAGATGCCATGATGAAAGATGTATCAGCGATTTTTGAAAATGAATCTATAGAAGATTTTGTTGTGGCATGCTTGAGAAAAATGCGAACTGGATTGCCTGTTATTGACGAGGAATACAGAGTCATTGGTTTTCTGAGTGAAAGTGATGTTATAAAAAGCTCACTTCCAAGTTATTTTAGCCTGCTAAGAAGTGCTTCATTTATTCCGGATACACATCAATTCATGAGCAAATTAAAAGAAATCAGGAATGACCCTGTTTCAGAGCATATGTTCTCTCCAGCCGTAACCGTTAAACTAGAAGATACAACATTACACGCAGCTGATATTCTTATTAAAAAAGGGCTTAAGACAATACCTGTAGTGGATGATGAATCAAGGTTACTGGGTTATATCAATAGACTATACTTATTAAAAGTTGGGCTGGAGGGTAAAATAAATTCGGAATGAGAAAACGAGTTTCAATATTTACCTTTGGATGTAAATTAAATCAGTACGAGACAGAAATTATGCGGGAAAAACTTTCGCAAAAATTTAATGTTAGTCTTGATGAAAAAAAGGCTGACCTTTTTATCGTTAATACCTGTACAGTAACAACAGAGGCAGAAAGAAAAACAAGACAACTGATTAGAAGTTTGAAACGGGAAAATAGAGAAGCATCTTTTATGGCGGTTGGTTGTTACTCAAAGCTTTCGCCTGAAGATTTCCAAACACGTGGTTTTGATTATGTTGGCGGAGTTGAAGAAAAGCGATCCATAGAAAACATTGTTGAGGCCGTTTTCAATGGCGAAGAACCTGTACTCAGAACGGAAGAATATATGACAGTAAAAGAAGGATTGGCTGACAGGACAAGAGCTTTTTTGGCAGTACAGGATGGTTGTATTAACAATTGTGCTTACTGTAGAATCCGATTGGCAAGAGGAAACAGAATAAAAAGCAAAGATAGAAATTTGGTACTGGATGAATTCAGAAATCTCATAGAAAATGGTTACCGAGAGATTGTACTAACTGGTGTGAATATTGGCTATTATGGTTTTGACAGAAATGATAGTCTGTTTGAGCTACTTAAATGTTTATCTACAATATCAGGTGACTGGCGATTAAGACTTAGTTCGTTGGATCCCAGAGCGATGAGCGACAAATTGATCCATTACATTGCTAACCATGAAAAAATTGCTCAGCATGTACATCTTTCATTGCAGAGCGGGTCAAACAGTGTTTTGGAACGCATGAGGAGACATTATACAACTAAGCGCTACAGTGCAATTGTTAATAAGTTAAGAAGCAGAAACGAGCGTTTTTCATTTACAACGGATATAATAGTGGGTTTTCCTGGGGAAACAGAGACAGAATTTGAAGAAACCTGTGACTTTGTTAGAAAGATGGAGTTTTTGAAGGTGCATGTTTTTCGTTTTTCTCCAAGACCGGGTACGGAAGCTTTTTCTATGAAAAATAAGGTTTCAGGAACAGTCAAGAAGAATAGATCCAGAGTACTAAGAGAAATAGCAGAAAAAAGCAGACAATGCTATTTGAAGGCTCAAGAAGGTAAGAAAAGCACAGTGCTGGTTGAAACAACAAATGATGGTTTTAGTATGGGTTATGATGAGTACTATATTCAGCATAGAATAAAAGGTATACATACAGAGGGTTTTGTCAGGGTACAAATGCAAAAATCCGCAAGATCGGGGGCGTTTTCGAATGCTGAATTATGTTGCGAATCTGTGGAGGTCTGACGAAGAAAGTTTGATCAACATCAAGGATATCGTACCTGCCATGGGGCAGGTTGCCTATGAAGTTGTGAGAACATACAACAGGTTGCCTTTTGCTTTGAAGAAGCATTACATAAGGCTGGAAAAGACGCTTGCTTTTTTCTCAATGGAACCTTCAATGAGTTTCGGAGAGCTGGTTCATATTGTTAATGAAGGGATAGAGAAAAATTCAGAGAAAAATGCTGGCGAGTTTAGAATAAGAGTCGTTCAGTTTCCTTCTAAAAGCATTTGTTTACTTTTCGAGAAACTTGAAACCGGTGTGCTGAAGGATATTTACGAACTTGGTGTAAGGGTTTCAATTTCTCCATATTTAAAACCATCTGGAGAAATAATTCAGCCTTCAATAAAGGTCTACGGTTCTCCATGGATAACATTGACAAAAAAGTTGATGGTGGATAACTACGATTTAGTTTTGTTGAACGAAAAGGGCAATGTAACTGAAGGTTCCTATACTAATATTTTTCTTGTTAAGAATGAGAAATTAATAACCCCCGATATTAGATCTGGTGTATTACCAGGAGTAACGCGAGAAAACATTTTAAGTCTTGCCAGAGCAATGGACATCACGGTTGAAGAGAGAAATGTTAAGTCATGGGAATTATTTACAGCGGATGAACTGTTTTTATCCCATACAGGTATGGGACTGGTTCCGATAAGAAAAATTGAAGATAAAGTTTTGATAGAAGATTTTACAGACGGCCTTACACGAATATTACTGGATAATTTTGAAGGCTTTGTGATGACAAGAGACGAAAACTGGGAAGGTATAGAATGAAAAAAAATTATAAAACTATGTCAGAAGTCCTGGACATACTTTCTAAAAAGAATTATATATTTAAGAATCTTAAAGTGAAGAGCACTCTGAACAAAGAATGGGAAAATATTTTTGGGAAAACTGTCTCGAAGCATTGCGGAGTGAAGGATTTTGATAATGGTTTGTTGACTATCGTTGCCGATGATGGTGTCTGGAAGTCAGAGCTTTTATTGAGAAAAGGACAGATACTTTCAAAAATAAATAAGGCACTTGGTACCAGGCTGGTTAAGGATATCAGAATAGGCTCAGGGAAATAAATTCTGACTGTAAACCGTTATAGTTGAAGTTAGTGAAATACCAGTGACATGGAGGTGTACAAGTGGAAGAGAAAAAAATATACGATGCTCAAAGTATAAAAATACTAAAAGGCCTTGATCCTGTGAGAAAAAGACCGGGGATGTATATAGGTTCTACAGGAAAAGCAGGATTACATCACCTTGTATATGAGGTTCTTGATAACAGTATAGATGAAGTTGTCGCAGGAGAATGTGATCTTATTACCATAACCATCGAAAAGGACGGAAGTGTCAGGATAACAGATAACGGAAGAGGAATTCCTGTTGATATTCATCCTGAAACGGGAAGTAGTGCGTTGGAAGTTGTTATGACTACACTTCACGCTGGTGGAAAGTTCTCAAAGGAAACGTACAAAATTAGTGGCGGATTGCACGGCGTTGGAGTTTCTGTGGTAAATGCGCTTTCTGAATGGCTTGAAGTTAAGATATATCGTGATGGAAAAATATACAGACAGGTTTATGAGCAGGGAAGACCGGTAACATCTGTTGAAGTAATTGGAGAAACGAAGCTTACTGGAACTGAGACTTCTTTCAGACCCGACAAAAATGTTTTCAGTACAACGGATTTTGATTTTGATATTCTGGAAGCTAAGTTCAAAGAATTGGCCTATCTCAATCCTGGAGTGAAAATAACTTTTGAGGACGAGAGAATTGGAGAAAAAAGGACCTTTGACTTTGATGGTGGAATAGTAGAATATGTCAAAGCGATAAATAAGAAAAGACGCGCTCTAAACAAAGAACCATATTATATTGAAGGCGAGTACAACGAAATTAAGGTACAACTGGCAATTCAGTTTACAAGCTCGTACGATGAGAAAATAATGACCTTTGTAAACAATGTCAAAACAGTTGAAGGTGGGACCCATCTCACTGCTTTAAAAACAGTACTTACAAGAGTTTTTAATGATTATGCCAAAGAATTCAATATACTTAAAAAGAAAGACGATAATCTTCATGGTGAGGATATAAGAGAAGGAATAACAGCAATTCTCAGTATCCTGATTAAAGAACCTCAATTTGAAGGGCAGACAAAAGCAAAGCTTGGAAATGAAGAAGCGTATGAAGCTGTAATAAAGGTCGTAAGAGAAAAATTGAGTGAAGTTATCGAGATGAACAAAACGGAGGTTAAATCAATCTTAAACAAGGCTCTTGAAGCAGCTAAAGCAAGATTAGCTGCAAAAAAGGCCCGAGAGATGATAAGAAGAAAAAATGTACTGGAGAACACAACACTACCAGGCAAGCTTGCAGATTGCGTTTCTCAAGATCTGGAAAACACCGAACTGTTTATTGTTGAGGGTGATTCAGCTGGCGGTTCAGCAAAACAGGCAAGAGAAAGGGGATTTCAGGCAATTTTGCCATTGCGCGGAAAGATTCTCAATGTTGAAAAAGCTGGAATAGACAGATTGTTAAAGAATGAAACGATAAACAATATAATTGTGGCAATTGGCACTGGAATTGGTGAAGAATGTGATGTGTCAAAATTAAGATATGGGAAGATCATAATTATGACTGACGCTGATGTTGATGGAGCACATATCACGACTTTACTATTAACACTTTTCTATCGTTATATGACACCACTTATAGCAGAAGGGAAGATATACGTTGCACAGGCACCTCTGTATAAAATTGACATTGGAAAACAGAGCCATTATTTTTACACCGATGAAGAACTGCAAAGTTTTTTGAAGGAAAACAGTGATAAAAAGTATTCTTTCTCAAGATACAAGGGTCTGGGAGAAATGAATCCTGATCGGTTGTGGGATACCACAATGGATCCTTCCTCCAGAAAGCTTGTACAGATAAAGATGGAAGATGCCGAAGAAGCAGACAGGGTATTCACAATATTGATGGGTAGCGAAGTAGATGAGAGAAGAGACTTTATAAAAAGGCATGCTCTTGCGATTACCGATCTTGACGTGTAGTTTTCTCTATGAGACGGAGAGTTTTAATACTTTTCTTTTTAATTGCGTGTCTGTGGATACTTGGACTGGCAAATTTTACAATTGAAGTATTCTTTACTGAAACCCGAAATAACACTTATCTGGTATATACTGAAAATGGTGATGAATATGCACTTGATTTTCCCGGGGTCTTTGTAAAGAAGTGGTATGCTGATATAATAGTTCCACCAGGTATGGAGAAACTTCCTGGCGGTCGTTTGATGTTTAAAAATGCCAGGTACATATTTTATTACAGTAATGATTATTACTGGGTAAATGAATCTTTTGAAATCATAGATTTTGCAACAACTGAAGATCTTAAAACAAATATTGTATATACCGGTCTTGATTTTTTTAATAATGACGGTGTTTACTCCATCAGAAAGGATATGATAGAGGAGATTCATGATATCGTTTATAAGAGTGGTTCTATGAGCCGGGGCAACGTAACGGTATCCTATGTTAATATTAGCAATAAACGTATTGTGTTGAGAAGAGGAATAAGCGTTAAAATTTTTGATTGGGAGACACTGGACTTAATTGACAACTCATTCTATGAGATAATTGAAAAGTCTGATGATCTTAGTGAATTTGTACTATTTAGTGATGGTAAATTATTAAGGGTGAGGTGAAATAAATATGCCAAGGGGAAAAGAATATTCTGTCTCAATTGACCTGGGAACAAATACGGTTAAAGGCGTTGTTATCAGTACTGATAACACAGGACAGATGTTTTTTGAGGCTTATGGCAGCGTTAAGGCTGTTGGTATAGACAATGGCGATGTGAAAGATGCTGTGGCCTTGAAAGCTTCGGTGCAAAAACTTATCGATGATCTTACGGGTCAATTGGGAAAGAAGGAAATTGAAGCTGAATTTAGAATTTGTTTTACTGACGGAGAGTATTCGGTTTTTTCTGAAAATGTAGAAGAAGAGATTTCTTCGGAAGAACCCGTTCTAGTTACTCAGAATACCATTGACAGCATCATGTCAAGGATTTCGCAAAACAAGCTCAAACAGGGAAATACAAATATTCATAAGAAGTATGTAAGGAAATATATACTCGATGATGAAAAGGTTGTATTTAACCCAGTTGACATGGAAGCAAAAAAACTGAATGTTGAGATGGTTTTTGTTTCAAGTGAGGGAAGAAGTGCAGAGGTTTTCAGAAGGCTTTTTGAAGAGTTGCTCGGTTCATCAGATTTTCTGTTGCTTCCATCACTTGTTTCGAGCGCGGAAGCCGTTTTAACAGACACAGAAAAGCAGCATGGTGTGGTTTGTGTAGTGTTGGGACATGAATTCTCTGAGTTGATTATATATAAAGAGAATCTCCCCGTGCACATTTCCAGAATCCCCCTGGGCATTAAGAATATCGTTAGGGACATTGCAGTGGTTTTGGGTACATCTCAGGATGAAGCGGAGAGATTACTGGTTACAAGTGGCTACGCTACAATGAATCCTCCTTCTTCAGAAAGCTCTGTTGAATACTTTGGCTTGGATGAAAGAACAAGAAAAAGAGTAACAGTTAGAAAATTGTCTACTGTTGTCTTTGCCAGGGTGAAAGAGTTGCTAAACAAGATTCGGAGAGAAGTTCAGATGTTTATGAACCAGCATCCCGAGTATTCTGAAGACGGTTTACCCGGTGGAATAGTTTTCACTGGAGGAGGAGCCAAACTTAGAGGGCTCGGTGATACTGGTGTTGAATCACTAAAAATGCCTGTAAGGGTCGGTACATATGAGACAAGTTTTAACCCGAGCATCGAAGAGAGCGAAGATGTTTCAAATGATCCAGTTTTCAGTGCGTGTTTGGGGAATATCGTAGACGAGGAATCAAAACAGATGGGATTTTCTGAAGGGATTGCGACAGAACAAAGGAGAAGAAGCTTTGGTGACTTCATTAGATCTCTCTTCTTCGGAGGTGTTGAGGATGAGCTTTGAAATAAATTATGAAAAGGGAAATACAGAACCAAGATTACCCCTTATCAAAGTAATCGGCGTTGGCGGCGCTGGTGGAAATGCTGTCAACAGAATGATAACTGAGGGTATACATGGCGTTACCTTTATTGCAGCAAATACGGATGTTCAGGTTCTTAACAGTAGTGAAGCTGAGATAAAGATACAGCTTGGAGACCATCTGACAAGAGGACTTGGTGCTGGAGGTGACCCGAAGATCGGCGAACACGCTGCTCAAGAAAGCATTGAGGAGATAACAAAGGAATTAGAAGATACAGATCTTCTTTTTATAACCGCCGGTATGGGAGGCGGTACAGGTACTGGAGCCGCTCCAATAATTGCATCAGTTGCCCGTGAAATGGGTATCCTTACTGTGGCGGTAGTAACTACACCATTTTTCTTTGAAGGTAATACAAGGTTAAAGGTTGCATGGGAAGGGTTGAAGCAGTTGAGAACTTCTGTGGATACAATGATAAGAATTTCCAATAACAAACTGCTGCAGGAATTACCCCCTGACACTTCTATTGTTGAAGCTTTCGCAAAAGCAGATGAAACACTACATCACGGAATAAAAGGTATTTCAGAACTGATAACAAGAAGAGGATACATAAACCTCGACTTTGCAGATGTTGAATCTGTTCTGAGAAATGCAGGAACAGCTATGCTGGGAATTGGTGTTGGAGAAGGTGACAAAAGAGCAGAAGATGCTGCAAGAGCAGCAATGGAGAGCAGATTGTTGGAGAAACCCATAGATAATGCAACTGGAATAATACTGAATGTTTCAGCAAAAAATATCACGTTAAAGGAAATGAACATCGCAGCAGCTATGGTTCGACAAAATTGTAGTGAAGAAGCTGATGTGAAGTTAGGATTAATTGTAGATCCAGAGATGAATGATGAAGAGCTACATATAACACTTATAGCTGCAGGATTTGAAATGGAAGAGGAAATGCTCGGTGATACGCTGGATATTCCAGCAATATACAGATTTGGACTGGACACGCAGGAGGAAGGTATGTAATAAATGAGGATTTACAAAAGACTGGGAGAGCTGCTTGAAGAAAAGGGTCTGGTAACTCCAGATGTGCTGAACAGAGCAATTACTGTTCAGAAGAAAGTCAATAAACCCCTTGGAGAAGTTCTCGTGGAAATGGGTATGCTTTCCTGGGATGATATTTATAGTGCATTATCAACACAATATAATATAGAGGTTATTGATGACGTTCCAGGTGTAGTACCGCCTGAAATACTGAAACTTGTGCCAAGGTCAGTTGCTGAAAGACTTAAGGTGGTACCGATAAACATCGAAGACAGCAGGTTGGTCGTACTGACACCAGAGGTATTGAAAGTAGCTCAAATAGAAAGGGAACTGTCATTTTTAACTGGTTTTGATATTGATGTAAAACTCACGCCGCCGCCAAGTTTTGATCCTCTATATAAATCCAGCTATGAAGAAACCCCAACAAGCGAAATAATCGAGAAGAGCTTCGATCTTGATGAAATGGAGCAAACTGAGGAAGAAATACAAGAGGAAACTGATGAAGAAAAAACTCCCATAACTAGATTCATTAATTCTTTACTTGATAATGCTATTAAAAGTAATTCAAGCGATATTCATCTGGAACCTTATGAAAAAATAGCGGTAGGGAGATTCAGAGTAGATGGTATGCTTCGGAGAATGCTTACATATCCCAGGAAGGCTCATAATTCAGTAGTTTCAAGGATCAAAGTTATGTGTGGACTCGATATATCTGAACGAAGACTTCCCCAGGACGGTAAGTTTTATATAAAACAAAGAGGGGAGCAATATGACTTCAGGGTTTCAACAATGCCTTCAGTATACGGAGAAAAGGTGGTTCTTCGTATTCTAAAGGTTTCAAATGCTACAAGTAGCCTTAACGATCTTGGTTTTACTGAATTTAATATGAAACGCTTCAGCGACATGTTGAAATCCTCCCATGGAATAATTCTTGTTTCGGGGCCAACGGGTAGCGGAAAATCCACTACCCTTGTTGGGGTTTTAAATGAAGTTTCTTCTGAAAAGGTAAATATTGTAACTGCTGAAGATCCTGTTGAATATACCATTGAAGGTGTGACTCAATGTCAGGTAAATGCAGAAATTGGTTTGACATTTGCGCGCTATCTGAGATCCTTTTTAAGACAGGACCCTGATATCATAATGGTTGGTGAAATTAGGGACAGAGAAACTGCGCAACTTGCCATAGAGGCATCGCTTACAGGTCATAAAGTTTTTTCAACTATTCATACAAACAGTGCTGCAGGTGCAGTCTCGAGACTTATCAATATGGGTGTTGACAAATATCTACTTGGTACATCTCTTGTGGGTGTTGTCAGTCAGAGACTTGTAAGAAAGCTTTGTACTAACTGTAAAAAGCAGATCCCCATGAGAGATGACATAGTTAAAGTTGCATCCAAACTGTTTCCGGGAAAAGAGGAGTTCCATGAATATGTTCCGGGATCCGGGTGCGGTGAATGTCGTGGCACTGGATATAGGGGAAGAACAGTTATTATGGAAGCACTTAGGGTTGATTCCAAATTGAGGGAGCTTATTTCAAAAGGTGCTTCTGATTACGAAATATCAAGGACTGCCAAAGAACAGGGTATGCTAACGATTTATGAAGATGGAATAAAAAAGGTAGTTCATGGAATAACATCGGTAGAAGAAGTAAATAGGGTGGCCTTCGAAGCCTGATTTTGTGCAAAATTAAATGAGCATACTCAAATGCGAGTTGTTTCGGCTTCAATAATTGCTTTACATAACGATTTAAAGACTCTGTTCACGATAGAACGGAGTCTTTAATTTTGTTAATATGAATATGAATAGAAAAACTATGTTTAAGGAGGAAATGCGAAATGGCTTACAGAGTTCTGGTATGGGGATTGGGAGCTATGGGAAGCGGAATTGCTCGTAATGTATTTTCAAAAAAGTATTTGAGATTGGTTGGTGCAGTTGAGATTAACAAAGATGTTATTGGAAAGGACATTGGGACAGTAATTGGCGAAGAAGAATATGGTGCCAAAATATATGATGATCCTGAAAAAGCTATTGAAGAAACCAACCCAGATGTTGTCGTGATTGCCACGAACTCGTTTATAAAAGAGGTTGAACCGAAGATCCTTCGTGTTCTAAAGCATAGGGTAAATGCGGTTACTATAGCTGAAGAGATGGCCTATCCATTTTATTCACATCCTGAAAATTCGGAAACTATCCATAATACAGCGGTTAGAAACGGAGTCACTGTTATCGGCACCGGAATAAATCCCGGATTCATTATGGATGTTTTAGCAGTTGCGCTTTCCGGGGCGTGCTTGAATGTCAGCAAGGTATTTGCAAAAAGAGTAAATGACCTGTCACCCTTTGGTAAAACTGTTATGGAAACCCAGGGTGTAGGCACAACGCCACAGGAATTCAATGAAGGACTGAAAAAGGGTACAATTGTTGGCCATATAGGATTTCAACAATCAATAAGGATGATTGGGGATGCCCTTGGTTGGGAGCTGACGAAGATTGAAGAAACACGTGAACCGATCATATCGAAAACAAAAAGAAGTACACCAGTGATTAATGTAGAGCCTGGCATGGTAGCTGGTTGTAAACACATAGGAAAGGGTTACATCGATAATGAACCTGTAATCGAACTCGTTCATCCACAGCAAATTCAGCCTGAAAAGGAATCTGTGGAAACTGGAGATTACATTATTATTGACGGTGAACCGAAAATAAATCTGTCGATTCAGCCGGAGATTCCCGGAGGGAAAGGAACAATAGCTGTGGCTACAAATGTTATAGGAGATGTGGTTGAGGCTGAACCTGGTTTCATAAGTATGCTAGAACTACCGGTACCCAGAATGATGGTCAATCGTTAGGTGAGGTGGTTGAATGAATGCTAAAAAAGGCGATTGGGTTCAGATTAAAAGAATTGTTTTGAAACCCGAAGAACGGAGCTCTAATGTTCCAGAAGATACATCGAGGGTTCCGCTGGAAATGAGATTAAAGGGTTATCTTGAAAATGAAACGGCAGACATTGGAGACGATGTTGAAGTAAAAACAATTATAGGGAGAACAGAATACGGCACACTTATCGCTGTTAATCCTAAATATGATCATGGCTTTGGTGAGCACATTAAGGAACTTTATGATGGAGGAACCGAGCTTGTTGAGCTTTTACGCAAAATAGATAATGAGGATGATAATCATGAATAATAGATCATACGAAGCGGTAATGAGTAGAAAAAATGATATAATGAAAGCTTCCGTAGGAATAGATTATGATTCTTTTGAAAATGAAGGTATTTCCTTTGACTACGAAGGTATGATGAGCAGTGCGGGATTTTCACTTGATAAAGTATCTTCAATACAAAAGGAAACAGGTGTGGGCAATACCTCTTTGGTAGAGCTCAAGAATATCAACAAGTTGGTTCGATATCTTTCTGATAAAGGGAAAGGAGCAAGGATTTTTTTAAAAGATGAAGCATCAAATCCTTCTGGAAGTTTTAAAGATCGCAGGGCTTCAGTAAGTGTATACAAAGCAAAGGAACTCGGATATAAAGGAGTTATTGCTGCGACCAGCGGAAATTATGGTGCTGCGGTTGCTTCGCAGGCTATTAAAAGAGGCCTTAAATGCATTGTGGTGCAGGAAACATATGATAGTAAAGGAAGAGGACAGCCAGAAATACTTGAAAAGGGCAGAGCCTGTGAAAGCTACGGTGCTGAGGTTTTACAGTTAACGGTTGGACCAGAGCTTTTTTACTACTTTCTTTTGTTGCTGGAAGAAACAGGATACTTCAACGCTTCACTATACACGCCTTATGGAATAAATGGAGTGGAAACGCTGGGTTATGAACTTGTTCAGCAGGTACGTGAGCAAACAGGTAAAGATCCTGACTACGTTATTGTTACTAACGCAGGAGGAGGTAATCTTACCGGAACAGCCAGAGGCATTCAGAAGGCTGATTCTGATAGAACAAGAATAATCGCAGCAAGTGTTGACTTGCACGGTTTGCATATGGCAAGTGATAATGATTTCAATAAAAAGTCATTTACTACCGGTCATACCGGTTTCGGGATTCCCTTCTCGGTTTTTCCTGACAGATCTGATGTACCAAGGAATGCCGCAAGAGCACTCCGTTATATGGATGAATATTATCTTGTAACACAGGGAGAAGTATTTTACGTGACAGAGATGCTCTCAAGGCTTGAAGGCATGCAACGCGGGCCGGCAGGGAACACATCATTAGCAGTGGCGATTGCTCTGGCGAGAAAACTGCCTGAAGATAAAATAGTTGTTGTTCAGGAAACAGAATACACGGGAGCGGGAAAACTACCCTCAGCTCAGCTTTCTTTTGCTAAAAAGCAAGGCATAGAAATCATTAGAGGAGAACCTTCCGAACTTGATGAACCTGGCAAGAGAATTGTGATACCTGAAAAACCTGAACAACTAAAGATAAAAGAAGTTTCACTGGATAGATTGAGAAGATCGTACTTGAAACAACTGAGAAAAAGAGGGGTAAGCAGTTTAAGCGGGAAGGATATTGAATTTCTTGCGGAAGAATTGAATACAAATATGGATAATATAGAAGAAATTAGCAAGGAGGTTTTTTTAGATGGCTGAACAGAGACGGGACAATTTCAAATCCAGAAGTAAACATCTAGAAGAAATGAGCGATGAAGAACTGGACAGATATTTTTGGGAACTCGCGGATCGAATTACTGAACCCTTAATTAATCTGGCAAAGGATCACACTTCCCCTTCGATTGAACGTTCTGTATTGCTGCGAATGGGATTCAACAGTCTTGAGGCAAAGGCAATTACAGACAAACTGGTTGATATGGGACTGCTCGGAAAAGGTGCAGGACATGTTGTATACAGGATTTCAAAGATCACAAACGAAGATATTATTCCGACCGGTAAAAAGTTAGCGTCAGGAGAGTTATGGGATCTTGTTGAGCAGGAATTCAAGGGGGTGAAATGATGAAACTTCCTGAAAACAAAAAACTTGATATAGATGAGATTTTGAAGGATCTGGAACACTATAGTCCAAGAAGAAAAGGCTGGACATGGAGAAAGGTCCTTCCAAAAGGAACGAAAGTGGGCAATTTTTCATACGATCAGATCAGTGAACCTGTGGCAAAAAGTGTACCACTTCCCGCAGCGCATTACTTTGGTAATATAGATCCTCAACCAGATGCTGTTATTACATCGGAGATTGCTTCGGGTAGATTTGAAGATGATTTAAGAAGAATGAGAATGGCCGCGTGGCATGGCGCTGACCACATAATGGTCATTAGAACACTGGGACAGAGTCATATAGATGGATTGATGGAGGGTACTCCAGAAGGAATTGGAGGTATTCCGATAACGAGAAAACAGATAAGAGCTTCAAGAAAAGCACTGGACATTATAGAAGATGAGGTTGGAAGGCCCATTAATTATCACAGTTATGTTAGCGGTGTTGCAGGTCCTGAAATTGCTGTTTTATTTGTGGAGGAAGGCGTCAACGGTGCTCATCAGGATCCACAATATAATGTGCTTTATAGGGGAATAAATCCTGTACGTTCATTTGTTGATGCTGCTGTGGCAAAGAAGATCATGTCAAGTGTTGATATGCTACAAATTGATGGTGCTCATAACGCCAATGCATCTGCAAAAATGGCATGGAAGGTAATGCCTGAACTTTTTGTTCAGCATGCAATCAATTCCAGCTTTTCAGTAAAAGCCGGTATGAAAAAGGAAAATATTGCATTGTCGACAGTCCCGCCAGTTGTTTCTCCGACACCGGAATTCAAATTGAATTTCATTTATGCGCTTACGCTCAGAGAATTGTTCAAAGGTTTCAAATTCAGAGCACAAATGAACACCCGTTACATTGAATCGGATTTGTTTGATGCTACAAGGGTACATGTTCTAGACACTCTGATTTCTCGTTTAACTTCAGTCGATGTTCAATCAACAATAACGCCAGATGAGGGTCGAAACGTGCCATGGCATGTCAATTCTGTCAGAGGTATTGAAACAGCTAAACACACACTAATTGCTCTGGATGGTATAAAAGATATCTTAAAGGTTAACGATGAATATGTAAGACCAAAAATGAGAGAACTTAAAATGAGAGCGATTCTCATGATGGAGGAAATTCTTGAAATTGGTGGATACTTTGAGGCTGTTGAACAGGGATTTTTTGTTGATAACGGATATTATCCTGAAAGAAATGGCGACGGTATAGCAAGGAAGAAGGTCGGTGGAATAGGAGCCGGTAGTGTGGTACCAAGAGATAAAGATTACATGGCTCCTGTATGTGAGCATTTTGGTAACAACAATCTTCCCGATGATATTGATAAGCCCTGTGATTTGATCGATGGCTGCACATTACACAATCCCGACAAGATTCAATATATTGACGAGCTTGATGAAACAGACAACGTTGAAATAAGAATGAAAGAATCTGAGAAATTCAGAAAGAGTTCTATGATCAAACCGGAAGTAGAATGGGCCGGCGATAGTGTAATTCAAATTGACTTAACTGTACCTGAAGATCAGGACCATGCTGAAGCAGCAGCAATTGCCATAGCAAAGAAACTGGGTCTCGAAGATCCTACAGTGCTTAATAAAACTCCGCTACATCCAAAAGAAGGTACTTATATTGAGTTGAAGGCCAAAGTTCCCTTTGAAATCGATAAGAAAGAACTTGAACTACCTCAGAAACCTGATATTCTACCTGAAGAAGATATTACGAAATTTGTTTCAAAAAATTCAATGCATGTTGTTGCAGGCACTGTGGGAAATGATGAACATTCTGTTGGTTTGAGAGAGATACTGGATATTAAACATTCTGGAATAGAGAAATTTGGAATAAAGTACACATATCTGGGAACCAGCGTACCCCCAGAAAAATTCATAGATGCTGCGACAGAAATTGGTGCTGATGCCATTCTCGTTTCAACGATAATTACCCATAATGAGGTACATGTGGAGAACATGAAAAAAATCCATCAGCTTGCCATTGAAAAGGGTATCAGGGATAAGGTTATGATTATCGCAGGTGGAACTCAGATCAACAACGAGCTTGCAGTCAATTGCGGAATGGATGCAGGCTTTGGAAGAGGAACCAAGGGTGTTCACGTTGCTACATTCCTTGTAAAAAAGAAAAAGGAACAGTTAAAAAAAGGGAAATGAAATAGGAGCTAATTGAAAGGCGGCTTAAATGCCGCCTTTTTTACGTTATACTTATATATAATATTGCGATACAAACATTAGATGCTAAAATGTCTGGAGGTAAAAACGTGGACATAGAAACGCTTGTAAATTCCACTGTTGATGAGATTAGAAATGTTTCGAAGAAGCTGTTTGTAGCCTTTTCAGGTGGAAAGGATAGTACGCTCGTTGCTTTATTAGCCAAAGAAGCACTGGGAAAAGAGAATGTAAAGCTATTGAATGTTACCTTTGGTCCCTATACCTATAGTAAGGCGATTGAAAACGTACTCAATATAAGTAAAAGGTTGAACATCGGGCTAGATTTTAGATCTGGTAGGAGAATGCAGGAACAGGTATGGAAAAATGGACCATCGTGTAACAGGTGTACCAAATATGCAAAATATGCAGCGCTTGATGATTACAAAGATAGGATAATTGCAACAGGTTCAAATCAATCAGATAGTTGGGGGAAAACCGGCATAAAAATAAAGGACAATTTGTATTCACCAATTAGAAGTTGGACCAAAAATGATATTCAGAAAGCACTTGATTACTTTGGATTTGAGGTTCCTCGTATCGGTGAAGGAAATATAAGGGAAGGGTGTAAGCTGAAGCATTTGCTAAAAATAATGGCAAATCCCTCATTTCATGGTTATGCTGTTTCCGCAGCGAATGAGGTATTGCTTGATCACATAGATTCGATGGAAAGAGAAATTGCAAATGTTAAAATAATTGGTTCTTTGTCAAAAAATATCGCACTAATTAACGTCAAGCCTGTACCGGATATTTCGTTAAGAGAAATGATATCTAGCAGAATATTAAGCATTGATGGAATACATATTGTAAAATGGATTATGCAACCTGTAAAACTCAAGGTGGTTGCTAATCCAGCACTGTATAGAACAGAACATTCCAGAAAATGGGTGATTGATGGACGATTAAAGCCTGAGTTTGCCTTCCAGATTAAAGTAGAGTGGATTGAGTCAAAGAATAATAAATTACACACATTTCAGATCGTTGAGTGTTTGGAGGAAAATTATCATGATTAAACTTATTGTGATTGATCTTGATGGCACGCTGCTTGATCACAAAAAGAAGATTAGCAATGACAACATAGAAGCTTTGAAAAGATCCATAGAAAAAGGTGTAGAAATTTCGATATCAACAGGAAGAAGTTATATCTCGGCAAAGGAGTATATTGAACAACTGGAACTTGATATACCGGTAGTATACCAAAACGGAGCATTAATTCTACACGGGGCTGACAAAAATAGAATTCTAAGAGCAATAAAGTTAGATTCAACCCTTGCACGAAATATAATAACAGAAGCAAAGAAGGCAAAGATAAACTGCGTTCTGTATAGAGATTTTTTTGAATTTCCCGACATGCATGTAGAAGAGATCCCTGATACTCCATATGCCAGTTATTATGAACATAACAGTTTTAGAATACGTGTGTGTGATAATGTTGTCGATCATATTGATCACGATGGTGTTGTTGAAGTCGCGCTTGAAGGGCCTGAAAGGAAAATTCTAGAAGTAATTGAGAAGATTGACCATTTCTCTGAAAGTATATCTATAGTGAAGAATAACACCCTAGAAAATCATTCATTTTATGAATTTTTTGGGCCGGGTGTTCGGAAGTCTATTGGTCTGAATTATTTGCGAAATGTATCAGGCACTGAAAAAAACGAAGTGGCATATATTGGAGATAACTACAATGATCTTGATGTAATGAAGGAAGCGGGTTTTTCCGTAGCCATGAAAAATGCGCCTGAAGATGTAAAGAAACACTCGGATTATGTAACCAGCAGTACCAATGATGAAAGTGGCGTGGCTGAAGCAGTAGAAAAGATACTAAAGGAGCATGATTGAATTGCCTGGTATAGTTATATCATCATTATTGGTAGCACTTTCGATGCCCGGGATGCTATGGGGAGGGCTGATTTGGTTTGCTCTTGTACCCCTTTTCTTTACATTGGAGAAGCTTAGCCCGATAAAAGCAGGATTCGCAGGTTTTCTATTTGGATATATCTATCTTATGGTTTCACATTTCTGGGTATTTCCGGTGTTATCAGTAAATGTTCCAGAGGTGCTTAACAGATTTCCTTCGTTTGTAGGAGTCATAACCTTTTTCTTAATGGGCGTCATCATGGCTTTGCCGTTTTTTGGATTTGGTGTGTTTTTTTCTTTCTTTTCGCACTATTTTAAAGATAAAATGCTAATCTGGTCTGTTACAGTAGCGGCTTTCTTCAGTTTTCTGGAATATCTTAGATCAGTGGGTGATCTTGGATTTACTGGAGCCAGACTATCTGATGCTCTGGTTAATCACACGGGAATTCTTCAGCTGTCTTCAATTGGTGGCCCACTTCTGCTAATTTTTGTCATTATTTTGTTCAATATGTTGGTTTTTTATCAGGTGAAAAAACTCAGCAGCTGGAAGATAAAGTTGTTAACTTTGGCAGCATTTTTTGGATTGGTTTTTGTGGTTAATGGAGTGATTGATCGTTTTATTCCAGTTAATATCACGGATATGAACGGAAAGAAGCAAGTATCGGTTATTCAGACTAACTTCACTCAATCATTAAAATACAGTGATTCAACTGATGAGGTTTTTGAAGTAGTAAATAATGCACTGTCTCAGGTTCCTGAAGATTCTGTTGTTATTATGCCTGAAGCGACTTTTATGTTTGATATCAGAAATTCAGAGTACGGTGATAAACTGCTCAATATCGCTAAAGCCAAGGATTTTGAGATACTTATTGGATTTCCTATTTATGAAGAAAAAAACTACAATCAGCTTCGTATAATAAATGATGAAGGCTTCAGTGATGATTTTTACGCGAAAGTTAGGCTGAGTCCGTTTGCTGAATTTTTGCCATATCCATCAATTTTTGGAATGTTTGAATTTTTGAAATTTTTGGATTTCTTCAGTGCAGGTGAAAAGTTCACCATTTTTGATATGAAAGAACAGAAGATAGGTGCTCAGATATGCTTTGATTCATATTATCCTGAAGTATCAAGGCATCTTGTGAATGAAGGGGCAAAATTGCTGGTCATTTCTACCAATGATGGATGGTTCAATATAAAAACAGGTCTGGTACAGCATTTTTCAAAGGCCAGAATGAGGGCTGTTGAGAACAGAATATACGTTATTCAGGTGTCCAATACAGGTTTCACGGGGATTGTTGATCCATACGGCAGGGTTTTAAAGTGTATCCCATCAATATTTGAGAACGATGATGAATTTATAATAGATGAATTTGAATATGTTCCAGCTGAAGGGAAGACGCTTTATGCTAGTTTTGGAGCAGCGATACCATGGATATTTTTGGGGATAACAGTGCTGTTTTTGATAATTGCATTTAAATATGGTAATAATAAACGTTATATCCCGGTTGATAAGGAAAAGTTCTTAACCGGGCAAAAGAATAATACAAAATAATGAATTGTTTTGTTATTATACGAGGGACACGCAAACATTATGCTGATAAACGTTTCTTTAGTGTTTGAAAGGGGGAAGGCATTAATCAACACTAGTGGTGTTTAATGCCAAACAATATGAACATCGGAATTTTTACAGATACATATCTTCCACAGGTTAACGGTGTTGTCACCGTAATAAGAAACCTTGAAAAAGGACTAAAGGAACGTGGACACAATGTCTATATTTTCACTGTAAAACATCCTGATGCTAACGAAGAAGATCACATTATCCGGGTTCCTTCTATGAAGTTTTTCAGAGAGCCTCAGCACAGGATCGGAACTCCTTTATCGTTTTCTTTACAAAACTGGGTGAAAGACCTTAAACTTGACATTATCCATACGCATACAGAATTTTCCATGTGGGTACAGGCCTTTCAGGTAGCAAAGAAATACAAGGTGCCAATGGTGCATACAATGCATACTATGTACGATGAGTATGTCAGATATTATTCACCGCTTGTTGAATACTTGATGAAAGATTTGTTTGATTATTGGTTGAGTGTCATTTGCAGGGCATCGAATACATTGATTGCTCCTTCTGAGAAAGTAAAAAAACTCCTGCTAAATTATTACGATAAAACTCCGGTAGTTGTAGTTCCAAATGGTATTGATCTGTCGCCTTTTTACAATATACCTGACGATGATGAGGATAACAGAAAAAAATTCCGAAAGCGTTTTGGAATCAAAAATGATGAACGAGTAATGATTTTTGTGGGGAGAATGGGAAAAGAAAAAAGTGTGGATAATTTGATTTACAATATAAAGCATTTATCTGAATACATTCCAAATGTTAAACTGTTGCTTGTTGGTGATGGGCCTGAAAGGAAAAATTATGAGCTTCTGGCTTCGGAACTTGGTGTAACTGATAATGTTGTTTTCACTGGTTATCTTAACTGGCCAGATGAAATTAGTCTTGCTTATCGTTCTTCGGATATTTTCGTCAGTGCTTCTCATACGGAAATACATCCCATTACCTTTATCGAGGCAATGGCAAGTAAACTCCCTGTGGTTGCTTACGATGATTCAAGTATAAAAGATATGGTTATAAACGGTGTAAATGGCTATAAGCACAAAACCAAAAAGGAAATGTGGAAAGGCATGAGAACAATACTGGAAGATGATAAAATAAAAACTAAAATGTCAAAAAAATCCTATAAAATGTCAGGCGAGTACACTGTTGAGCGATTTACAGAGAATACTCTGCAGCTTTATGAAAAGGTAAAAGAAGGACTGCCGGTTAATTAGTTTGGAGGTTCTATGAAGACGGGAAAGGAACTAACCAGGAGTAGAAAAAGCATATTCTGGACCGTTATTCTGGTTTTGGCCATAGGCCTAATTGTAAGTATTATTATTTCATTTATTTTTGATATTAATGAGATTATTGCTGTGCTGAAAAGTGTTGACTATAAGGTGCTGCTTTATCCTTTTTTGATCTTTTCCGTTATCTATGTGATTGATACAGTAAGACTGAAACTAATTACATCACAAATGGAGATAGATATCACACTGGGAGACGCGGTGTACAACAGCATAGTGGGTTATTTTGTTTCTAATCTAACACCAATGACAAGCGGCGGCCAACCTTTTCAGGCATATCACCTGACCACAATTGGTGTAAATTCAGAAGATGCCACAAATATCTTTATGTCTAGGTTCACAGAGTTCCTTATTTTTTCAACAGCTACTGTATTAGTATTTTTAAGAACGATCCTGTCTTTATTGCGAATGAGTGGAGGCATAGCTTCGAAGTTTATAATACTTGGATTAATTGTAGCCGCATCAACTGTATTGATTTTTGGATTATTGCTATGGAAGCCAAGGGTCCTTTACCATCTTCTGGCTTTTGTCGATCGAACCTTTATAGGAAAATTGTTGAGAAAAATCTTAAAAAAAGACGAATTACTGCAATCCTTCGAGAAGTGGGTTAACAGGTTTGAAAAGAGCATAACATTTCTTTGGAGTAAAAAATTTTTCTTTATACTTATTGACCTTCTTCTGGGTGGAGCTGTAATCTTTTTTCAGGCACTTTCACTCTATGTAGTTTTGAATATTGTTGGTGGTATTTCTATTGGTTTATGGGAGCTGTTTTTGTTATTTCTGACATTAAATTTAGTTGTTTACTATGTGCCAAGTCCTGGAGCTAGCGGAAGCGTAGAAGGCGTCTACAATCTTGTTCTTAGTGGATTGGCCTTTAACGCTTCTAAGGTTGTGGCTGGTGTAATCATATGGCGATTTGCCACCTTTTATTTCCATATATTTTTTGAAATTGTTTATTTAATAACCTATAATTTTTGGAGGAAATCATCCAATGCCAAAAATAGCAGCGCTTGTAGTGACGTTTAATCGTAGGAAATTGCTGGAGAAAACACTGGATCTGATTTATACCCAGACCAGACAACTGGACTGTGTAGTTGTTGTAGACAATGGTAGTACAGATGATACAGAAGATTTTCTTAACGCCTATAAAAATAAGAATGAAAGCCTGGAGATTGTAAACACCGGTGAAAATTTGGGTGGGGCAGGCGGTTTCTCCAGGGGAATACACTACATATACGATAAATTTGAATTCGATTGGATTTGGTTGATGGATGATGACGCCTTTCCTGCTAAAAATGCCCTTGAAAAATTACTGGCATTTTACAATTCACAGCCGAATAAATTGCAAAGACGAATAGGGGTTATTCAGAATGAGATGATTACGAGTCCCGAAGAATTTGAGAGACTTGTTAAAGAAAATCGCGAGCCCCGAAAGAAGATGAGACTTTTCGGTATGTTTGTTGGATACTTCATAAAAACTGAAGTTGTAGGGAAGATAGGCTTCCCAGATAAGAGATTTTTTCTCTATTACGATGATGCGGAATATACTTTCAGAGCGAAAAAATTAGGCTATAAGGTATTTACAATAAAAGGAAGTTATATACTACACAGGGATTGGGCCAAGCTGGACAGAATCCGGAAATTGTTTTTTTCAAAACCTGATATGGCAGCCTGGAAAGTTTATTACGTCTTCAGAAATGCTTTTTTGATGTTTCAGAACAATGGATTCGTGAAGTTTTTTCTGAAGTTGTATTTTAGTTTTGATTTGCTTATCTGGAAGATCGTAAAACCAGAGGTTGTACCCTTTGCAAAGAAGGGAATGGACGATGGTTTAAATGGCATAAAAGGGCGCACTGTAGAACCCGGTCAGGAAAGGCTTGAGGAGTGATTTTATGAATTGGGACGTTGTCGTGGTAGGCGCAGGACTTGCAGGAGCAACAGCAGCAAGAATACTTGCTGAACGCGATTATTCAGTTCTTGTTGTAGAACGACTAAATCATATTGGAGGACATTGTTACGATTATAGGGATGAAAATGGGATAATCATACACAAGTACGGTCCCCATATTTTTCATACGAATGATGAAAGCGCGTGGAATTTCGCCAGTAGATTTACAGAATTTGAATATTATCAGCATAGAGTAAAGAGCTATGTAGATGGTATGTATGTGCCTTTCCCCATTAACAGAGATACGATTTGTCAGTTGTATGGTACTAGGATAGATTCAAAAGAAGTCAGAGATTTTCTAAAAAGTGAAGTAAAGGACTCATCGTTTTCTAACCCACCCAAAAATTTCAAGGATGCAGTTATTTCTCAAGTTGGAAATTACCTCTACAAAAAGTTCTTTGAGGGTTATACGAAAAAACAATGGGAAACTGATCCAGAGAATTTGTCACCCTGGTTGGCAAAGAGAATACCTGTAAGAACAAATCGTGATGATAGGTATTTTACAGATAAATACCAGGGCATTCCTTCAAAAGGGTACACAGCGCTTGTAGAAAACATGCTGGAACATGAAAAAATATCGATATTGACAGGGGCTGACTTTTTTAAGATCAAAGATGGTTTATCCAGTGATCTGACAGTTTACACGGGTGAGCTTGACAGATTTTTTGATTATAAATACGGGAAATTACAGTATCGTTCTCTTGAGTTGAAATTGAAAACCTTAGAAATGGAGCATTATCAGCCGGTATCTGTTATTAACTATCCGGGTGATTATGACTGGACTAGAATAACTGAGTTTAAACATTTTCTAAAAGAAGGTGAAAGAGTAAATAAAACAACTGTCTGTTTTGAATATCCCAAAGCGGAAGGTGAGCCATACTATATTGTTCCTACAAATGAAAATTCTGAACGGCGGGCAAAGTATATGAAGGAAGTAGAGCATCTGGAAAACAGCCGCAGATATTTGTTCGTTGGTCGATTAGCAGAATACAAATATTACAATATGGATCAGGTAATATCTGCAGTGCAGCAAAAAATCAGTCGTTATTAAGTATTTCTCTATAAAAATCATCTGTTATTTTAGGATTTCCGTTTGTAGCATATATATTGGGGTTGAACAGATCGAATGATTCGTTAAGACAGCTTGATATGCTTCCCCCGGCTTCCTGCACCAAAATTATCCCGGCTGCTACATCCCAGGGTTTCAACTGTTCCTCCCAGAAAACTTCAGCTCTTCCAGCAGAAACGTAACACAAATCAAGACACGCACTACCTGTTATTCGTAAAGCCCGACATTTGTTAATTGCTTTACTGATCCTGCTGCATAGCCTTTGGTATGATTTTGATGAAGAATATTGTAAGCCTGTATGAGCAGAGCATTCTGTCAATTTGTTTATGTTACTTGTATGAATTTGTTTTCCGTTAAGGTATGCGCCTTGATTTTTTACTGCAGTGAACATTTCATTGGTTGATGGATCGTAGGTGACACCCAACAAAACTCTGTCTTTATCCACCAGTGAAATACTGGTTGAAAAGTGAGGATTCATCCGGGAAAAGTTTGTGGTTCCATCGATAGGATCGAGAATCCACAATAACTCTCCTCTTGTGACTTCTTTGGTTTCTTCTCCAAGAAAAGAAGCTTCAGGAAGCAATTCATTAACGTAGCTTTTTAACCAGTTTTCCATCTGATAATCGGCATCTGTAACAATGTCTCTGAATCCTGATTTCTTTTTAATCTTCTTTCGGGATTCAAGATCAAGGCCTTTCCAGAGTTCTTTGATTTTCTTCTCCAGTTTTTCTACAATAGGTGAAAGTCTCGATTCATCCACGCAATTTCACTCCAAGAGCCTTCACTGCTCCTACAATCTTATTTACCACAGCGTTGATCCTATCATCCTTTAATGTTTCTTCATAGGATTCGAAAACAAGCGTAATGGTTATGCTTTTTTCACCTTCAGGTATACCTTTGCCTGTGTATATGTCCTTGAGTTTTATCTCACTAAGTATCTTATCTGAATTATCGGCGATAGTCTTTTCGATTTTTTTGTAGGGCATATCCTGAGACATAATGAAAGATAGATCTCTGAAAACGCGTGGATACTGCGAAATGGCAAATTTTTTCTTACCAGAAATACTTTCCGAATGAAGGTCTATTAATTCTAATTCAGCCACATATACATCCTGATTCTTGATATCGTAGTCCTTTTCGACAATTCTGGCGTCGATTATACCGGCAAAACCTATTTTTTCCCCGTTAACGTAAATGTCGAAGGAAGCACGGTCTTCAAGAAAGTTCTCTTCTGATTTAGCAAAATTGAAGTCATATCCAAGCGACTCCAGGATTATTTCAATGTTTCCTTTGAAGGAATAAAAGGAAATGTTTCTTTTATCTGTGTAATCATTAGGATTTTCCAGCCCGGTTTCAAGCAAACCCAGAACTTCCTTTTCCTTTGAGTTTGCTGTGAAAATGTTACCCACTTCAAACAACCTCAGATCAAAATTCTGCCTTCTAACATTATAAGAAGCCGTGTCCAATAACCCATAAATCAATGAAGGTCTGAGAGCAGCCATGTCAAGAGACAACGGATTTTTCAACATTTTATAGGACTGGCCAAGTTTTTCTGGATTCTCAGGACTGATAAAGCTGTAGGTAACTGTTTCAAAAAAACCAAGGCTACTCATGATGTTTTTGAGTTTCTGGATTTTTTGAAGTTCTAAAGGAACACCAAGTCCTTTTGCTGGTAATTGTGGAATTTTCGATTCTATTTTATCGTAGCCATAGATTCTACCAACCTCTTCGGCAAGATCATTTTCCTGTTCTATATCGAATCTGTGAGATGGCACGATAACATCCCATCCATCGCCTTTTTCTTCTAGAGAAAAATTCAACTTCTCAAGAATTTTTGTGATGTTTTCAATCGGGATCACAGATCCGAGTATTTGATCAACCTTCCATTTTCTAAGGTGTATTTTTTTCCTGTTAAAAAGTGTTCCTTCATCAACAATTTTTGTAACAGGTTCAGCTTTTGCGAGTTCCTTCAGTAAATCAGCGAGACGCTTTATTACATATTCGGAGTCTTCTGAATCGACTCCTCTTTCAAATCTGTAAGAGCTGTCTGTAGTAATACCCAATCTGCGGGACGTTTTTCTAATTCTGATGGGGTCAAAAACTGCGACTTCCAGTAGAACTTTCTTTGTATTTTCAGAGATACCTGAGTTTTCTCCACCCATGATACCAGCCAGAGCGAGTGGTTCTTTTCCATTTGTAATTAATAGATCCTCAGGTTTTAAATTGACCTCTGTTCCGTCCAGTAATGTTATTTTTTCACCTTCTTTTGAAGATCGGATAACGATTTTTGAACCGCCGATCTTTTCAACATCGAAAGCGTGAACAGGATGTCCGGTTTCAAGCATGATGTAGTTTGTGATGTCAACAACATTGTTTATTGGTCTAAGTCCTGCCGAAACAAGCCTTCTTTTAAGCCAGAGAGGCGAGGATTTGATTTGTATATTATCGAGCATCAAAGCTGTATATCTTACACATCCGTCATCATCAATTTTTACGGTAAGTTTTTCACTGCCTTGTGGATTACATTTTACAGGAGGGAGTGAGATATTGTCATCAAAGATTGCAGCGAATTCCCTAGATATTCCAAGTATCGAAAGGCAATCTCCTCTGTTTGCTGTTAGTTCCACCTCGATTACAGGGTAATTTAGTTTAAGTAGCTTTTTAGCATCTATACCCGGTTTCACTGGTTGGTCAAATCGGAAAATTTGCTCCGACTTCTCCTCGAATTTCATCTCCTCAAGAGATATAAACATTCCTTCTGATGTTTTTCCATGGAACTCTCTTTCTCTGATTTCCAGGTCCCAGATTTTTCCTCCCTTAAGTATTACAATTACGCAATCTCCTTCTTTAACTGTTTTATCCGAGGTGACAATAGTAGCTTTTTCTTTTCCTGCATTGACTTCTGTTACAACAAGATTGTCAGCATCAGGATGTTCTTCAACCTTTTCGATTTTTGCTGATACTGCTCCTTCAATATAATTCCATGGATATTCAATGGATTCCACTTCAGTGCCGCTTAACGATAGTTTTTTTGAAAGGTCTCTATCTGTGATATCAGGAATTTTTACAATATCGTTGACCCATTCAACAGGATATCTCATTCTACAACCCCCCTGAATGATTCCAAAAACCTCTTGTCATTACGCAGTAGGTCGCGGATGTCTGACAGGTTATATTTAAGCATGGCTATCCTCTCTACACCCGTTCCCAGAGCAAATCCTGACCATTTTTCAGGATCATAACCTACGTTACTCAATACATTGGGATGAACAATGCCTGCACCAAGTATCTCTACCCAGCCAGTACCTCCGCAACTTCTGCATCCTTTCCCCATACAGATACCGCAGGAAACATCAACTTCAAAACTCGGCTCTGTAAAAGGAAAGAAGCTGGGTCTCAGACGCACCTCTCTCTTTTCTCCAAGTATTCTTTTTACGAAATTTTCAAGTACTCCTTTAAGGTGGGCAACAGAAACCTGCCTATCAACATAAAGCACTTCAAATTGTGTGAACATCGGAATGTGTGTCATATCAGGCGTATCTTTTCTAAAACATCTTCCTGGAGAGAAAATAGCTATTGGTGGTTCTCTGTTTTCCATTGTTCTTACTTGAACTGGAGATGTATGAGTTCGCAAAAGTTTGTTCTCTTCTACGTAAAAGGTATCATGCATATCTCTTGCGGGATGCCATTCAGGCGTATTTAAGGCTTCAAAATTGTAATAAGGTGTTTCAATTTCTGGTCCTGTTACCACTTCAAAACCCATACTTACCCATATATCCTGGATTTCATTGAGGGTTTGAGTGATTAGATGCAGTGATCCTATTTCTCTCTTTGCTCCAGGCATTGTGTGATCTTTTTTTTGACTGAGTTCCTTTAGTTTATGTTTTTCTTCCTCCAATTGTTGTCTTTTTATCTCAATTTGTTTCTCAATTTCATTTTTGTATTTGTTCACTTTTTTCCCAAAGGCCTTCTTTTTATCTGCAGGTATATCTTTAATCTGTTTGAACATGGCTGTGATAATACCTTGTTTGCCAAGATATTTTGACTTGACATTTTGAAGGTCGTTTAATGATGATGAATTTTCAATATCACTTATTGCTTTGTCAAGTGAAAATTGTTGAGCTTGCGACATCAAGACACCTCCAGTAGCATTTTAGCGAAGTTAATTCCTATTGCAGTTCTTACAAATACCTTCAAAAGAAATTTTTACGTTTTCAGTAATAAATCCCTCTGGTGGAATCTCTTTAAAGCAATCAACGAGTTTTTCTCTGTCAACAGGAATATCGTATACCTTGTGACATTTTCTGCAAATGAAATGCGGATGTACCTTTGTATTGGGATCGAAACGTTTCATACCATTTACACGGGCCACCGCGTTAATTAAACCTTCCTCTTCCAGCAACTCAAGCACATTGTAAATGGTTGCTATGGAGATATTTGGGTGTGTCTTCAAAACGATTCTAAATATCTCCTCTGCTGAAGGATGATCTTGATTGCCCTCAAGAGCTTTTAAAACAGCTACACGCTGTGGCGTTATTCTGTAGCCTTTATTCTTTAAATATTTTACGGCTTCATCGGTTCTTAACATATTATAGATGCCTCCTAAGGTGTTTTATTCATTATACAATAAAATATGGCATCCTTTTAAAGATGCTCATTAACGATACGTTAAGAGAGTTGGTAAAGGTTCTCTATTTGATATGGTATTTATCAGGTATTATTCCTGATAAAAACTCTTCGTATTCATTATTATTAAGATTGCCCATAATGGCTAATTTACTTCCGTTAACAAATTCTTCTACATAACATTTTAAACTGTATTCGTCGCACATCGACTGAATTTTATCCATAAAATCTTCTGTTGATGTACCGGAAAAAAGATATAAGATAATTCTTCCCATGGATGAAGAAAATAAATATAGCACGTAGATAGATGATTCTTCGATATTATTGCTTAAGGGGATGAAATCCATAGCGCTCCAGTGAAAGTTATTTATGATAAAGCTTTCAGAAAATTTCATGGGCGAATCGACAACGTCCTTTTCATCAAGGATGTTGTAAAGCATCAGAGATCCTTCATCTGAAAGTTGACTGTAATTTTTGTAACTAACTTCAATGGTATGAAAGGGGTACCTTTTTACAAGTTTTAACAATCTGTTGTTTTCATCGATTGTAATTTCAAATCTCACATCGTTACTGCTAATAATAAACTTATTGCTTGAAGGTAAATCGATAAAGAATTCTACGGTATAGTTCTCGTTTATTATTGTTCTAATGAAAGCGTCTTCAACATCACTTATAGGGATTAGGGGTTCCAACGCAGTATCGCCCAAAATAACATATTCACCTTTTGGATTTCTATAACACGCATACTTTCGATATGGGGTTGTCACCAGAACCAGTTTGCTTGGACCACTTTTATAAACCTTTTCATAACGCACTACGTGGGCAATCCCATCTTCCCTAACAGAACGTTCAACTTCATAAACTGCGTTGTTTAAGTCCCTTGCTGTTTGTTCGAGCAGAGTTCTCTCATCTTTGTTGGCAGCAAGTAAATTAAAAAATGCAGAAACAATAATGCCTGTAAGAATAATTTTTTTGATCATAAACAATACCTCTATTAAAATCCTGTTCCAAGTACCATGTAATCTGATTCAGTGTTATCACTCTCATTAAAAAAGCCCACAGAACATCTCACCAGTTCGTCATCGATTTTTTCAAAGTTAGATAAATCTACATTTCTTTTTATTTCATTGTTTGTTTCAGAAGCATTTTTACTGGCAATTATTATCGTGTTGTTTGAAATAAAGTCAATGCCCGTGAAAAGAACCAAAAGACATGCAGCAGCAGCTACAGCTATTCGATATGGAATAAATTTCCTTTTCTTTACACTGTTTAAAATCCTGTCTTTCGTATTTTCTCCAGGAGTGTAAGATGTTTTTTGCTTGTAGGCTTCAACAAATTTCAGGTATTTTTTTATCTCTTCTTTTTCCAGCTGATCAATATCCTGAGGTTTATTTTTGTTATTGATTAATTTGTCAAATTTATCGTTATTGAACATGGTAATCTACCTCCTCTAGCATATCTCTTAGACGTTTACGAGCGTAATGAAGTTTACTTTTTACTGTACCTACCGGTTTGTCAACGATATAAGCTATTTCAGAATAAGCCAGTCCATCCACATCTCTTAATTTTATAAGCAAACGGTCTTCTTCTGAGAGTCTGTTTATTATTTTCATTAGCTCTTCATAACTCAGTTCATCCATAACTTCTTTAAAAACGTTTGTCGAAGATTTTGGATTCAGATTATAATTTTCTTCTCTCTCCTGAAAATCGGTTAAAAATTGCTTTCTTTTCTTTCTTTTTGCTATTATGTCTTTGCAAATATTCACTGTTATTCTGTATAACCAGGTTGATAACTTGGAATCACCCCGAAACCTTTTTATGCTCTTAAAAACCTTTATAAATGTTTCTTGTAATACATCTTCGACATCGTCAGTTTTGAGATAAGATTTTATTACACTACCAAGCTTTGGCGCATATTCATCGTAAAGAGCTTCATATGCCCACATTTCTTTCTTTTTTAGACCCTCTATTAACTTCTTTTCGTTCAAAGGAATCACCTTTAAATATTTGAATACACTTTAAAGTATATTTTTTTCGTTACAATTATACAGTATAAACAATCATGACATTTCTAACTCGTTTAACACATATATTTCTTAAGGTGTTAGAATTATAAAAAATAAGGAGGTGTAGTTTTGAAGGATAATTTGAAGGATTTAAGAAAACAGTTAATTCATTCAACAGAAAATGCGTGGTTCATGGTCGAGAAAAATGAAGTGGAAGGGTTCACACAGAACTATATGGACTTCCTTCAAAAGGCAAAAACCGAAAGGAATTCGATAGCTTTTTTTGTCAAACTTTTAAAATCAAAGGGTTTTATATCATTGGATGATGCTGAATCTAAAAAGCAGTTAGAAACAGCCGAAGGCGTTTATTTTGTAAAATCATCAAAGGCCCTGGTTGCTTTCAAACTTAATTCATCACTGGAAAAAGGCTTTAAATTGTTAGCAGCTCATGTTGATTCTCCAAGGCTTGATTTGAAACCATTACCACTGCAGGAAAAAAGTGGTTATCTGTTGCTGAAAACGCATTACTACGGTGGCGTCAAAAAATATCACTGGCTAAATGTACCGCTTGAACTAACAGGTGTCATTTATGATAAAAATGGGAAGCTGATTGAGATTTCAATTGGGAGCGAGGAAAATGACCCTGTGTTTACAATAAGTGATCTTCTTCCCCATCTTGATGATCGAAAGGGCAGTGTGAATGAAGTTTTCAAAGGTAAGGATCTGAATGCACTCTGTGCAACTATACCTCTTAATTCAGAAGAAAAAAATGCTAAAGATCTTGTCAAACTTAATATTTTGAAGATGTTGAATGATAAGTATGGAATCACCGAAGAGGATTTTATTAGTGCTGAACTTCAACTTGTTCCTGTACATAAACCAAGAGAAGTTGGTTTTGACCGTTCAATGATTGGGGCCTATGGACAAGATGACAAGGTATGTTCTTATACAGCGATAAAAGCTCTTATCGATGCTGAGAAAGATGATAGAAACATTGGTGTGCTATTGCTTGATAAAGAAGAGATTGGCAGTACAGGCACAACAGGAGCTAAGAGTTATTTCTGGTTAAACGCAATATCTCGTCTTGCAGCTTTGAATGGCAGCGAACAACCATATGAAGATACTTTAAAGGCTCTGGATAATTCTAAGATGCTTTCAGGTGATGTTTGTGCAGCTGTAAATCCGATGCATGAGAAGGTACATGATCTTACAAATGCTGCGAGGCTAGGACACGGTATTGTTCTGGTAAAATATACCGGTTATAAAGGGAAAGCGGGAACCAACGATGCAAGTGCAGAAATGATTGGTTCGGTAAGGAATCTTTTAAATGAAAATAATATAAACTGGCAGACATCTTTACTAGGAGAAGTTGATCAGGGAGGCGGAGGAACAGTTGCCAAGTTCTTTGCAGAAAGAGGCATGGACGTTCTTGACGCAGGTACTCCCATACTGGGCATGCATTCTCCATTCGAAGTTTCGTCGAAGGTTGATGTTTTTGAAACATATAGAGCTTATAAGACTTTTCTTGAACAATGAATTCTATTGAATGCAAACCAAGAACCATTGCTGAAAAAATAATTGAGACTTTTCCAAGGTATCGTCATCATAAAGATCCATTCAGAATTCTAATAAGTACCGTTTTGAGTCAGCGAACAAGAGATGAAAATACAGAAATAGCGTCGAACAGGTTGTTTAACGTTTATAAAAATGCTGAAGAGTTATCGAAAGCTACCCCTGAAGATCTTTATGAGTTGATAAAGGCGTCTGGCATGTATCGACAAAAATCTGCTCGAATTATAGAAATAGCCAAAATCATACATAATAAATTCAAAAACAACGTACCCAATAATTTAGAAGATCTTGTTTCATTACCAGGTGTTGGAAGAAAAACAGCGAATATAGTCCTTTTTGTTGGTTTTGGAATTCCAGCCATGGCAGTGGACACACATGTGCATAGAATAGCAAATAGAATCGGGTGGGTTAATACAAAGAAGCCAGACGATACAGAAGATGAACTCGTTGCATTAATTCCTGAAGATCTTTGGGGACCCCTGAATGGTTCAATGGTGGAATTTGGTAAAAGCATTTGCAAGCCACAGAATCCATTATGTGAAAAATGCTTAATCAGGCATTGTTGCCACTATTATCATTCACTCTAGAAGGATAAACGAAGATCTTTGTTGTTAAACCAATAAAAGTAAATACAGTAACTATCAATAATGCACTGAGAAATCGTGCTTCGGGTACGTATCTCGTAGAAATAAGTCTGTAAATAGCTACGGTAGCAGTTGGGAACTTTTCACCCCCAATTATTAGTGATGCTGCGAATTCGCCCATAGAAATGGCAAAAATAATCGCAAAAGTGGACAAAAATGCCTGTTTCATTAACGGTAAAATAATGTACCAGAAGCGTTGAAGCGCATTTGCTCCATCGATCATAGAAGCTTCCAGAGGGGTTTTATCAAGTGAACTAATACTGGAATACATTATACCTATTGCTACTGGAAATGCAACAACAAGATAGGCAAGAATTAACTTTATTACTACTGGTATCATTCCATAAATAATACTATAACTCAAGGCCAAAATTGCCGGCGTTACCGAGATACTAATCAATGAAAGTAACCTGATAAAAAGGCTTGAATATCTGCTTTCACGAAGATTCCACGTTATAATGAAAAACAAAACAACTCCAATAAGAGCAGTAATAAGTGAAACCACGATTGATCTAATGAAGGCACCTATTGGTGAAGTGTTAAGCATTTCCCACAGGGCAAAACTGAATACATTTTTGATTCTATCGAAGGTGAAGCTGTGAGTGGCAAAGTTATAAACAGAACCTGCAATAGCTGCGATAACCGGAAGACCTTCGAATAGGAGATAAACAATAGAATAGGTTCCAAGGGATTTTGAATGGTAATAATATGGTTCACCAGCTTTGAATTTTGTTTTTTTCTCCATAAAGAAGAGAGCCAATCCAAAAGCAAAGATGAAAAGAAATTGAACTATTGCAAGTGCGAGAGCAATGTCAGGACGTGCGAGTAATCTAAAGTACATGTATATTGCTACTTCCAGTGTTGCGAATTGTGAGCCTCCAAGAATGAGCACGACAGCAAAGGAAGTAAAACAGTAAGAAAAAATTAGAATAAGCGATGTCATAATGGATGGCATCACAAGAGGTAATTCCAGTTTAAGAAATGATTTAACTCTGGTTGCTCCATCGATATCCGTAGCTTCTATGAACTCTTTTGGTATATTCTTCAAAGAATCTCCTACAATTCTTACAATGATGGGTGAATTGTAAAAGACATGACCCAATATTATGGCACCAAATGAATAAAGGATTCTAATTTCTGAAAATCCCAGCGAGCGGACTATATTGTTTATTATTCCCTGTTTGCCATACAACACCAGAAATCCAACGACCATTGAAATGCTTGGTAAGAAAAAAGGTATAAATGTAATGTAGTTCAGAACTCTGGATAAGATACCTCTAGTTCTGGCAAAAAAATATGCTGCGGGCAGACCAATCAAAAATGATAGCGCTGTGCTTAACATTGATTGAAATAATGTAAACCGAAGGATCTTTATAACGGACGGTTTGCTGAGTGAATTCAATAGATCTTCGCTAGTAAAGGAGCCAAAGGCTTTTGCAAGTGGAAAACCAACCAGAGCGGTTATAAATAAACCCGCAAAGATTAATGAAAATAATTGATTAGTATATTGCTTTTTCCCATTCATTGATAAGGGCTTCGATGTTTAAATTTGCTGGTGCTTTTAGTATTTCATCAGGTTTAACAGCGTAGTCATATACCTCGGGTAATTCAACATTAGTGACCGGGAACATCCATTGAGTAAGAGGTATATGTTTCTGAAAATCATCAGATAGCATGAATTCTATAAATTTTTTAGCTTTTTCCTTTCGATTACTCCATCTTATAATTCCCGCTCCTTCAATTTGCACATAACCTTTTCCTCCGGGTATCAGTACTTCATATTTTGCCTCATTGTAGTTGTACATGGAGTAAGCTTTGTCCGTTGCATAACTTACCATCATAGGTGCTTCTTGAGCTTCGAATTTTTCAAAGGCATCCCCCCAACCAAGGGTAATGGTAAGTATGGAATCTTTAAATTCCTTCCAGAAATTATCGAAATCATCTTTGTGTAGCAAATAAGTCCATGTAAGGAATGCCAGCCCCGTGCTTGAAGTTCGTGGGTCCTGCGTGATAATGGATCGTTTAAATTCTTCTCTGGTGAGGTCATCAAAACTTTTTACACGGAAGGTATCGAAACTTTCAGGATCATAAATTAAAGCAATTGCTCCATAATCATATGGAATCAATCTCCAGAAAGGATCAAAAATCAATGAAGTATCAGTGATTTTTTCAGCGTTAGGTGGTAAGTATCCTATAAAAAGTTCCTCTTCGAAAGCCCGTTGTGCGAGAATATTGTCAATTCCAATTACTACATCGACATCTAGTTCTTCTTTTTGCGATATGATTCTGGATAACATAGAACCTGCGTCTCCAATTGCGTGGAGTTCAATTTCAACATTCTCCTTTTCTTCGAAAGTCTGAAATGCCTCGTTGGCCAAAGGTAACAAACTATCATACGTATAAATAACAAGTTTTTCCTGACCTACTGTCAATGCTGCAATAAGGATCAAAACGAAAATCATAATTACTTTTAATTTCGTAATATCACCTCCCAATAAAAAAAGCCGTCCAGAAGAACGGCTCCTCTCAGACCTTCCTTCGTCGGTATTACCCGAATCAGGTTCTTAGGGTCTGCGCCGCACGCACTCTCAGCCTTAAAAAGCTCCCCTGGCGAATCAATTATAGCACAGGAAAAGATATTCAAACAGTGATAAAATTCATATAGCAAAAACGTAAGGGAGTTTTGATTCTTTGTGAGGCGTTTAATAATAACAAATGACCAAAACGGATGGCTTGTCAAACACATCGACAGTTTTGAAAAGACAAGCGTTGTAATATTTCCTGATGAAAGGTTTCTCAACCGTTTCATAAAATCAAAGAATTTAAGCAATAAAGAAATGGTATTTCCTTCGCATGATGTCTTTCCTTTTGAAGAAATCGGTATATCTGAAAGGGTTAGACGCTACAGGATGGAAACGCTAAACAATATTGTATATGGAGATGCCAGGGTTATCTACACAAGCCTTCATGGGCTTTTGAGAAAAACAATACCCAGGAAAGTTTTCGAAGAGCAAAGTGTTTTCTTGAAGAAAAATGGAACAATAGATCTGACTCCTGAGCACTTTACTGAAATTGGTTATGAAAGAGTGTTTACTGTTAATGAACCGGGTATGTTTTCCATAAAGGGTGAAGTATTCGACATCTACGTACCAGGCAACAAATATCCTTTCAGAATAGATATTTTTGATAAAAATATTGAAAGTATAAAAGTTTTCAATCCTCAAAATCAAAGGAGTATTGAAACAAAAAACGAAGCGGTAATAACTCCGGCTTCTGAAGCTATTTTTAGAGAAAGAAACAGAAATAAGCTTGTGGAAAGAGTAAAAAAGTTAGAAGGGCGCACCGGTTCCCCCTTACCTTATGAGCTTGAGGATCAAAAAACATTTGAAACTGTTTCCGGTGTTTTTTACGAAAATCAATCCTACCTTCTCGATTACCTGAATGATTTAAATCTGTACCTTATAAGACCTGATGAAGCCTTTGATGAATTCCAGAGAGTGGAAAGAGAAGTACTGGAATACCTGAAAGAAAATAGAACAGCCTCAGTCCTCTACAAAAGATTCAGCGGTGTTTCTCCTGAGAACTTGGTCTCTTATAAGGATTATTGCATTGTTTCATCAGAAGAACCTGAATATTTGACGTGGGACTCGAAAGAAAAAGAAACGGTTAAGGCTGAAAAGGCAAAAAAAACTAAAGAAAAAGAACATATACCAAGAGTTCCGATTGTTGATTGGACAGAGTTAGATGTAAATGATTATGTGGTTCACAGGGAATATGGTATTGGTAGATTTCTCGGAGTTAAGAGGATAACCAATCTTCTCGGAACAAGAGAATATCTAACTCTGGAATACAAAAACAATACAAAGATTTATGTGCCTGTTGAAAGAGTCGACAGGGTTCACAAATATGTGGGACCTGAAGAAGGTGTACAGTTAAACTCTTTACGCAGCAACTTATGGACGAGACAAAAAAAGAAGGTTGAGAAAGATTTAAAGAAAAGAATAAGAGAACTGGCTACGCTTTATGCTCAAAGGGAGAGGGTGAAAGGCTGTCAGTTGAATGGTGATTCAGAAATGGAAAAAGCATTTGAAGACAGTTTTCCCCATGTTGAAACAGAGGATCAGATAGAAGCGATAAATGAAGTCCTTGAAGACCTATCCGATGAAATGCCTATGGATAGGCTGGTCAGCGGCGATGCAGGATTTGGTAAGACGGAAATCGCTTTGAGGGCGGCCTTTAGAGCTGTAATTTCCGGGAAACAGGTGGCGGTGCTTGTACCTACAACTGTTCTCGCTTCTCAACATTTTGAAACCTTCAAAGAACGTATGGAACCTTTTGGGATTAAGGTGGATATTCTTGATCGTTACCGTACAACAAAGGAAAGAGATCAAGTAATTGATGGCATTAAGAAAGGTGATATAGATGTACTGATCGGAACGCACAGCCTTCTGTCTCCAAAATTGTCATATGCGGATCTTGGACTTGTTATTATTGATGAGGAGCAACTTTTTGGGGTTATGCAAAAGGAATATTTTAAGAAACTCAGACTATCCGTTAATGTTCAATCAATGAGCGCTACACCCATACCAAGAACACTTTATATGGCCCTGTCTGGCCTACGGGAACTATCAGTGATTTCGACTCCTCCCTACGGCAGGAGGGAGGTTGAAACTTATGTCGGACAGTTTAGAACTAGGCTGTTAAGAACTGCTGTTCTAAGGGAAATCAATAGAGGTGGTCAAATTATATATGTTCACAATCGTGTGAAAGAGCTTGATGAACGTGAAAAAATGCTTAAAGAGCTGATTCCTGAGGCTAAAATTGGAGTTGCTCACGGGAAAATGCAAAAGAAACTGTTTGAGGATAATGTAAAGGCTTTTTACAGTGGAGATATTGATTTATTGCTTTGTACGACTATAATTGAGAGTGGTGTGGATATTCCCAATGCCAATACTTTGATTGTTGATGACTCCCAGCGTTATGGTCTTGCCCAGCTCTATCAGTTGAGAGGCAGAGTTGGTAGAAGCGATAGGAGAGCGTTCTCTTACTTCCTTTATGATAAGAAGAGTATGACACCGCAGGCCAGGGAACGTTTGAAGGCAATCAATGAATTCACCGGTGCCGGTAGTGGTATGAAATTGTCTATGAAAGATATGGAGATAAGAGGTTTTGGAGCTTTACTGGGAGATGAGCAGCACGGCAATATTTCAACAGTGGGTCTGTACATGTACAACGAAATGTTGCAAAAAGCTGTGTCAGAAATGAAGGGCAAGGAAGAAAAGAAGAAAGAAAAAGAAAAGGTTATTGATACCGAATTACGTAATATCCCTTATCATATGGTCATTCCTGAAGACTACATAGCCAATTCGATCGAGCGCCTTAAGATATATAGAAGAATAGCAACCGCTGAAAATGTTGATGTTATTGATAGCATTGAAAATGAGCTGAGAGATAGATTTGGAACACTCCCCGAGCATACAAAATCCCTTTTAAGGGCATCACGTATTAGGATAGGAGCATATAATAGGGGAGTGAGCATAATAGATTATGATTCAGAATCTCAAATGTTGAATATATATTTCAAGGATAACAAAATAGATAGAAGGCTTTTCAAAAGGTTTAAAGCTGTGGTGAATGAAAATGAATCGAGGGTTTTTGTTTATTCTGTATATAGAAGTAGAGTAATAAATACGCTGGAACGTATGTTTGAAGGTGAAAAAATATGATCTATGAACCAATTTGTGCGATAGCTACTTATCCTGCCATATCTGCAATAGGAATTATCAGATGCAGTGGTGAGAGCAGCTGGGATTTGGTGCAAAAATTTGTTTCTTTTAGCGGTGAACCATCTCCAAGGAAAATGTATTTGAGGGAATTCACAGAAAACAAAGAAGTACTGGACGAAATAAATTGTGTATTCTATAAATCGCCACAGTCTTACACTGGAGAAAATATGGCTGAACTTTTTTTTCATGGCAGTCCTGTAGTTTTAAAATTGGCCCTTGAGAAATTAATAAATGCGGGTTTCAGAGAAGCCAAAGCAGGGGAGTTCACTAAAAGAGCTGTTATGAATGGAAAAATGGATCTACTTAAAGCTGAATCGATTGAATCGATTGTTAATGCTCATACAAAAGATGCTCTTAAAGCTGCTGTTTCATCATATAAAGGAGGGTTAAGCAGAGCAATAGGTCGCATCAGAAAGAAAATTGTGGATTTGCTTGCGGAGGTAGAAGTGGTATTGAATTATCCTGATGAAATGGATGTCTCGAGAGAAAAAATAGACGATGAACTTACGAAAATTATTAAAGACATGGAAGATTTACTGGAACATGGCAGTAATGGAATAATTCTTACTCATGGAGTCAAGACTGTAATAGCTGGAAGGACTAATGTAGGTAAGTCGACTCTGCTAAATGCTTTACTGAGAAGGGACAGAGCAATAGTAACTGATGTTCCTGGCACAACAAGAGACACAATAGAAGAAGGTCTCAGTATTTCAGGAGTATACTTCAGGATAATTGATACAGCTGGTATTCGCCATGCTTCTGACACTGTGGAAAAATTGGGTATAGATAGGAGTCTAAGGGAGCTAGAACAGGCTGATCTTGTTTTGTTCATGGTCGATTTAACATCGCCAGAAGAAGATCTGGAACTTTATGAGCATTATAAGAAGCTATTTCATAATGCCATAATAGTTGGTAACAAAAGGGACAAAGTTGGAGTAGTTCCTGAATATGTGGACGTTTCTGTTAGCGCTTTGAAAGGAAATGGATTGCAAAATCTTGAAAAAGCCATGTTAAAGATAACCGAACGCTTAAGAAGAACCCATCATGGTGAGTTATTTGTGACTGAGAGACAGCGAGGATCGGTAAAAAAATCACTGGAACTTCTTGTGGAAACAAAGAAAGCGCTGGATGAAGGAATAACAATTGATATTATTTCCTCCCACATCAATCAGTCTATCAGGATAATTGATGAGCTTACCGGAGCCAGCGTTCAAGATGATATAATGAAGGCGATTTTTAGTAATTTTTGTGTTGGGAAGTAGATAATATGACATTTGGTATTCTCCTTATCGCGATACTGACAAGATTTTTCTTGAGTCCTTTGTTCTATTTCATTGTTGCAGTGGGATTGTGCATACTCTTCGTTGTGTATAGAAGGAATGTTTCCTACAATCTACTTAAGCTTGCTCCAATTTTGTTTATTGTATTGGAAGCCATTGCAATATTTTTAGGAATGGGAAGCGGAGGTTTTATTTTTGGCACAGCGGTTTGCATAATCACACTTCTTCTTGGAATGGGTGAAGAAAGAAAGAAGCAGTTATTTATTGAAGAGATTGGATACGATAACAAAGAAACAAGAAAGAGTGTTAAAACACTTCAGTATACCTTTGGGGAAATAGAGTACGTTGAAAAGGTTAAAATGAGCGAAAGCCAGGTTCTTCTGACCAATGAGAAAATGTATTTTTCAGTTAACATACCAAGAAACAAGGATAGGGTGATTATTGAGGTACCCTATGGGGATATTCAAGATGTCTACATAAAGGAGACTGTAACAACCAATAAACTCTATTTGCCCAGGATGAGAGATATGTTCATCCCAATTAGAAATGTCAGAAATATTGGGAAGCCAGAGGTTAGAGATTACTTCATGGTTATAAAGACATCAGATAATTATTACACTTTTTATGAAGAAGCAGCTGTTATCCTTGAATTTCAAGAACAGCTTCAAACACTTATAGCTAGTTTATGAAAAAACCCGGGTTGACTAAACCCGGGTATAAGTTTTCACAATTCTTAGATGTTTTTGACTGCATACGTTAAAAATACTTATTTAGTTTCTTACAGCTTCCATTCCGGCTTTAACAGCCTTTGTATTCATTTCGATCAGTTTTGCCTTTTTTCCGGTAAGCTTTCTCTCAAAGGCTTTCTCAATACTGTCCATGGATATGAGTCCAGTTTTTTCAACGTAGGCTCCCAGAACAACCATATTCGCAACCCTCAGGTTTCCAATCTCTTCAGCTATCTTGTTCGCATCGATCTTTGCAACCTGAATATCTTTACGTGAGGGTTCTCTATCAACGACAGATGTATTGATTATGAGAAGCCCTTCTGAAGAGAGCTTTTCTTCGAATTTAAGTAGTGATGGAATATTCATAGCAATAACAGAGGTTGGTGTATCTGCTATAGGTGAACCTATCATTTCTTCACTGATAACAACAGTACAGTTAGCCGTTCCACCACGCATTTCGGGGCCGTAAGAGGGTAACCATGTACTATGTTTATCTTCTATCATGGCTGCAGTGGCGAGTACCTGTCCCATCAACATTACTCCCTGTCCGCCAAAACCTGCGATGATAAGTATGTTCTCTTTCATTTTTCATCACCGACCTTGTCAACGAAGACACCGACAGGAAATTCCTTTTTCATATTCTCATCTAGCCATTTCATGGCTTCTTTGGGACTCATTCCCCAGTTTGTTGGGCATGTAGATAATACTTCAATTAGTGAGAAACCAAGACCCTTTATTTGTGCTGCGAATGCTTTTTTGAGCGCTTTTTTTGCTTTTCGAACTTCATTTGGTGAGTTCACGGTTACTCTTTCAAGATAAGCTACACCAGCTGTTTCTTTTAATAACTCACATACATGAATAGGATAACCTTCATTTTCTGCCTTTCTGCCATATGGAGATGTCGTTGTTTTCATACCCAGCAATGTTGTAGGAGCCATCTGTCCGCCTGTCATACCGTATATAGCGTTGTTAATAAAAATCGTGGTTATCTTTTCTCCTCTATTTGCTGCATGAATTATTTCAGCTGTTCCAATAGCTGCGAGATCACCATCACCCTGGTATGTAAATACAATGTTGTCTGGCCTTGCTCTTTTCATACCTGTTGCAACTGCTGGAGCCCTACCGTGAGCTGCAACTGTACCATCTACGTCGAAAAACGTGTACGCGAAAACAGAACATCCCACTGGAGCCACCATAAGGGTTTTTCCCTGAATTTCAAACTCATCGATTATTTCAGCAATCAATCGGTGGACAATTCCATGATGACAACCAGGACAATATGTGAATTCTTTTGAAGAAAGTGCATTGGGTTTCTTGAAGGTTTTTATTGCTGACATATTATTCACCTCTCCCGATCATTTGTTTCAGTTGTTCAAGTACTTCATTGGGTGTTGGAACCACTCCACCGGTTCTGCCATAGAAGCTTACGGGAATCTCTCCGTTAACTCCAAGCTTTACGTCTTCTACCATTTGGCCAGTTGACATCTCAACCGTTAAAACACCCTTTTTACCTTTTATCAAATCGTTTAATGCTTTGTATGGGAATGGCCAGAGGCTAATTGGTCTAAACAAGCCCACTTTTACACCTTCACTTCTTGCCATTTTTAACACGTTACTAAGAATTCTACCCATTGTTCCGTATGCAACCATAATGTATTCAGCGTCTTCTATCTGTGTAGTTTCATATCGTACTTCTTTTTCCATAATTTCCTTGTACTTTTCGTTGTAAACCATATTCATCTCTTCAAGTTTGTTGGGATCTATATCGAAAGATGTTATTTTGTGAGGTTCTCTTCCTTCATTTCCCTGCATGGCCCAATCTGAATGATCCGGCAATTCAGAAAGATCCTTGAATTCGCTGAAGAAAACGGGTTCCATCATTTGTCCCAGCATACCGTCCGCAAGAATAAGACTTGGATTTCGATACTTATCTGCAAGCTCAAAGGCAAGAGGAATGAGATCAACAGCTTCTTGAATAGAGCTGGGTGCAAGTGTTATAAGTCTGTAATCTCCATGACCGCCTCCCTTTGTTCCCTGAAAATAATCACTCTGGGCAGGTTGGATATCTCCCAATCCGGGTCCTCCTCTAACTACATTAATAAAAACACAGGGTAATTGAGCCCCAGCAATATAGGAAACGCCTTCCTGCATTAAACTGAATCCAGGACTCGAAGTAGAAGTCATTACTCTGGTTCCAGTGCTGGCAGCGCCATAGATCATGTTTACTGCTGCTACCTCACTTTCAGATTGCAAGAATGTTCCCTTTACCTCTGGTAATCTGCGTGCCATATATTCAGTTAATTCTGACTGCGGTGTAATAGGATAACCGAAATACAGGCGACAACCTGCTCTTATAGCAGCTTCAGCCATGGCTTCGTTTCCCTTTACCATCAACTTTTCAGACATAACAATCCTCCTCTTCACAGGGTTTTGACTTTTTCATTTTCTTTATATACTGTGATTGCAGTATCTGGACACATCATGTAACAAAATCCACAACCAATGCAGTTTTCCATATCATGCTGGTGTGCTGGATGATAACCCTTGCTGTTGAATTCTTCGGAAAAACTAAGAACATTTTTTGGACAGTGTTCAATACAAAGACCGCATCCTTTACAGCGTTCTTTATCAATCTCTACATAATTCTTAGCCATTTTTAAACCTCCCATATTTTCTTGATATATTTAGTTACGTTAAAAATCGTGAATTCAGTGTTTTTGGATTTGACTCCATTCATAATAACCGTTGCAAGAACCGGTATATTCGTAGCTTCCGAAACTTCTTTTATAAATGACTCGCCATATTCAATATGCTCCTCTTTTGTTTCCTCTCCAAGGTTTGCATTGTTAATTAAATAGTTAATCTTTCTGCGGGATTTTTGCGACAGTCGTTCAATATGATCAACAGTTTTGCCTACAGTATCGGTAAAAGGACGGTATGGATTTACTATGAAGTGGGTTGTACTTTCCTGAGAATCAATGTGATTCTTTAAAGAACTAAGAACAACTGCTCCATCGTCATTGCCCCCTACATCTATGATTACTCTGTAATCTTTTCTTGTAATATATCCTGCAACCTGTGGAACAATAATTGGTAAATCTGCATGCATCAATTTTCCCTCTGGAGCAATTATCTTAATGTCCTTTGATTCGAAAGTTTCTATCATATCTCTTGATCTAAAATAAGAACTGATCACGTCGATATCGGCTATTGCAACATTTTCGTATTCTGATTTGAGTTTGATAGCCGCATTTAATGATATCTCTGTCTTACCGCTTCCAAACATTCCCATGAAAATATTTATTTTTTTATCAAACATCAATGATCTCCTCGTATATCTTTGGTTTTGTCCCATTTTTTATCACTCTAAGTGCAGACAAAGCAAGAGCTCGTTCCTCATCGCCTCCAGCAACAACTTCTACAGGAGCGATAAAAGATACTTTTTCTTTTATCCATTTTACGAGGAAACGTTCATCATGAGCTAATCCACCTGTTAGTACTATTACATCAACATTACCCTTTAATGCAGCTGACATTCTGCCAATCCATTTTACTATTTGATAAACCATACCTCTGTAATAGTAGGACCATTTACTGTTCTCATCAGTAGCTATCTTATCCTGTATTTTTTCACAGTTGTTGGTGCCAGTGTAAGCTACCAGCCCACCATTACCCTTTATAAGTTTTTTAATTTTTGTATAGCTATACTTTCCTGAATAACATAACTCTATAAATTGTGAGATGGGTAGTGTCCCTGATCTCTCAGGTGTATAAGGTCCATCTCCATTTAAAGCATTGTTGACATCGATAACCTTACCATTTTCATGCGCTCCTATTGAAATTCCACCACCCATGTGAACTACAACGAGATTCATCTTTTCATATTTTTTTCCGTATCTGTCTGCAATCTCTCTGGCGATGGCTTTCTGATTTAGAGCGTGAAATATTGATTTTCTCTCAAAATCTGGATGTCCTGATAATTTTGCTACCTTATGCATTTCATCAACAACTACAGGATCTGCTATGAAAGCAGGCGTTTTTTTCTTTGATTCTGCCGACAGTTCATTTGCCAGAACAGCTCCCAGATTTGAAGCATGTTCGCCATACCGTGCTTCTTTGAGATCTTCCAGCATTTTAGTTGTAACCGCATAAGTTCCTCCAGGAATGGGCTTCAACAGACCGCCCCTTCCTACAAAGGCATCAAAATCATCAATTTCATACCCGTGTTCTTCAAGAAATTCAATTATTATTTTTTTTCTGAAGTCTTTCTGACTATATAGAGATTCAAACTGTGCAAGTTCATGTGGTTCATGTCTTATAGTCATATTTTTTGATAGCTTTTCTTCATCAAAAATTGCCAGTTTAGTTGATGTAGAACCGGGATTTATGACTAAAATTCTATTCATGGTATCCCTCCGCCAGCAAAACATTCAATGCTATTGAATAAAGTTTGGATTTTTCAGTATCAGCTCTGGATGTTAATACTATTGGTGTTTTACCTCCTGTTATTGTACTGGCTACAACGCTACCAGCAAGAAAAACCATGGCTTTGTAAAAGATATTACCCGCTTCAATGTCTGGCATAATTAATATATCTGCCTTTCCTGCGACACTGCTCAATATCCCTTTATGTTCCGCAGCTTCCACAGAAACAGCATTGTCCAGTGCGAAGGGGCCATCAATTTCTGCCCCTTTTAACTGTCCGCGGTCAGCCATTTTTGATATCATTGCAGCGTCCATTGTTGCTGACATTTTTGGATTTACTGTTTCAACTGCTCCAAGCAGTGCTACCTTAGGCTTTTCAATTTTGAGTGTTTTTGCTACATTTATGCAATTTGATATGCAGTGAATTTTTTGCTGTAACGTTGGTTGTATAACCATTCCTGCATCTGATACAATAAGAAGTCTATTGAAATCTGGAATCTGAAAAACGCTTACAAGGTTCATCGTTCTGTTTGTTCTTAAACTATATTTCTCATTTAAGAATTCCTTCAACAAATCTCCAGTTCTTACTTTGCCTTTCATTAGAAACTTTGCGTCTCCTGAAGCAACTGAGTCAACGGCTTTTTCTATCGCAGAATTCTGGCTTTCAGCGTTTATTATCTCAAAGCCATCTTTCATATTCAGTTCACTGGTTAAAGTTTTTAGTAACTGTTCATTACCAAAGAATATAAATTCTGAAATGTTCTCGTTTATTGCGTTTTTACAGGCTTTTAATACTGCCCTGTCTTCAGCGACTGCAACAGCTATCTTCGAGTGATATTTTTTGGCTTCGTTCAGTATTTCATTTAGCATTTTAATCATACCAATTCCTCCAGCGAAAATGTCTTTGGAGTTTCAGTCTTATTAAGTGCTCTAATGGCACCTTGAGCCAGAGCAAGCATTTCATATTCTCCAGGCTCAGTTAGTACCAGGCCAAATTTTGCAATATATGATTTTATCTTTTCGACAAAGCTTGAACTATAAGCCATTCCACCTGTTAGAACTATGGCATCAATATCTCCTCCAGCGACTGCGCACATTCCTCCAATTTCTTTGCTTATCTGATATGCCATTGCATCAATAACAAGTTTGGAAAAGTCATCTGTATTTTTAAGGGCTTCCTTCAAACTATCTGTTCCCAGGTAGGCTTTCAATCCACCTTCTTTGTTATACCTTTTTAATAGTTCCTTTTTGGTATATTTCTTGCTAAAGCACATTTTTGCAAGATCTCCAACAGGTAATTCTCCAGCTCTGTTTGGACTAAAGGGACCTTCACCCGTAGCATTATTCACATCAACGAATCTTCCTTTAAGTAATAGGCCAACTGATATACCGCCTCCCAGGTGGGCGACTACCATATTGAGTTCTTCAATATTCTTTCCAAAAGCCTTTGCTACTTTGTAGGAGACTGCTCGCATATTCAATGTGTGTAAAAGACTTAGTCTTTGTATTTGTGGTATTCCGGAAAGTCTCGCTTCGTCTATGAATTCATCAGTAGAGATAGGATCAGTTATAAATACAGGTATGTTTTTCTGAGACAACTGCATGCCTATTGGGGCAGCGTAATTGGATGGATGGTCAACAGGTGTTTGATGAAGTAAATAGTCAACCATGTCATCGTCAACAACATATGTACCGCCAGGTAAAGGTGGCAGAATACCCCCTCTGCAAGCTATGGCTGTAATATCATCTCTTTTATAACCGTTCTTCCTTAAGAATTTTCTGATATCTTCTGTACGTGTTTTTATGATTTTTTCAATATCTTCATTGCTTTCTTTACTGGAGTGTTTTAATTCAGTTTTGAATATGGGTTCTTCACCTTTAAATACTGCGATTTTTGTCGATGTTGAACCTGGATTAATTACTAAAATAGTATGCATCAGATCACTCCTTAAAGGAGATTATTATTCTTTCCGTATTTTACAACAGCTTCCTTTAATCTTCTTACACCTTCAACGATATCCTTCTCAGGTGGTAAACAAAAGGACAGCCTCATGGAATTTGCACAACTACCGTCTAGGGAGAAGGAGCTGCCAGGAATAAATAGTACGCCGATTTCCTTTGCTATATCCATCATTTCAAGTGTGTCAAACCCTTCAGGTAGTGTAAGCCAGATGAAAAGCCCGCCTTCGGGCTTCGTCCATGTAACTCCATCTATATCTTTAAATGCCTTTTCAAGCTCTTTCAGCATAAGATCTTTCTTTTCTTTATATAGTCTTATTGTTGGCTTCAGCAATTCGTTCAGATTGTATTTCTGTAGAAATCTTGCCGCAATTATTTGTGTGAGACTTGGTGTACACAAGTCTGCAGCTTGTTTGGCCATAACCATTTTTCTTATCAGTTCCTTATTTCCAATGACTATTCCCAATCTCATACCTGGAGAAAGAATTTTACTGAAAGTTCTCAGCATCAGTACTCGCTCTTTTCCTGCCATTTTAAACAGCGAAGGAAGTCGTTCGCCTTCATATCTCAATTCTCCATAAGGGTCGTCTTCAATAATCGGAATATCATATTTTTCTGCAAGTTCGATAATGGCTTTTCTTTTTTCCAGACTCAATGTAACTCCAGCTGGATTGTGGAAATTTGGAACAACGTAGATAAATTTTACGTTTTCTATTTCTCCTTTTTTATCCAGTTCATTCAATCTTTTGCTGAGATCATCTACGTCTATTCCGTCTTTATGAAGCACGAGATATTCATAACGTTCAGAATTCATCACAAAAGCACTTGCAGCTCCAAGATATACAGGCTTTGAAACGAAATAAATACTCTGCTTGTCGAGAAATACGGTTGATAACAGGTGAAGTGCGCTTTGAGATCCAACTGTTATGAGAATATTATCTTCATTTAGGCCTGATATTCCTTCTGTCTTTTCAAGGAACTCAAGGAATGTTTTTCTGAATAAAGGATCACCCTCAGTGGGACCATATTGCAACGATCTTTGGTATTCGTCAAGAATAACATCTTTTGCTATTTCTGCCAATTTTTCATTTGGAAAAGTTTCTGGATCGGGCACGCCACCTCCAAAAGATATGACATCCTCATTCATAGCATCCTTTAGTAGTTCTCTAATAATAGAAGATTTTAACTTGTTTCCAGTTTCAGAAAAACTCAGTCTCATAAATGCACCCCCTGAAATTTTTTGTTGATTTATCAACTATCTGGATTTAAGACCTATTTAAATCTAAAAAATGTTCCAGCTTTCGAAAAATAACGTTTCGGCTGTTTACTCAGCTGGTATTAATTTTCATATTATCTATTAGCAACTGTATGCCAGCAATTACTGAGAGAAGTAATATTTAACTGTTATATTGTTAGAAAGTCCCTTACGATAATAAAGTGGAAAACCATAAAAAAATTGTATGAAAAAACGTGCATGCAAAATATTGCAAATAATGAAATTAATTGCACATCTCGAACAAAAAGCAGAAGAGGAACATTGTCTCCTGTTAAAAAACTGAAGCATATTTTAGCAATTTGAATGAGCAATAGTGCATTTAGGCATGATATTTATTTATAAAAATGATTGGAGAGTTGTTGTTGGTTTTGTTCAGCACTTGTAGAAGATTGGAGATTCATATAAACTAGTATTGAAGGTAATTTTGGATAAACATAATAATTATTTTAGAGCTTACTAAAATTGATTATATTGAAGTGTGTAATTTACTATGAATATTAATTAAGAGAGTTTATTTTGCAAACTTTGTTAATTAATTCACATGTATAAGCGAACCCATATCATAATTATTAACAGGAGGTGTTTGAATTGGCAAAATTGGTAAAAAAGAATTACTTGTTAGCGCCCGGACCAACACCCGTGCCAATAGATTTACTATTGGAGGGTGCTCGAGATACAATACATCACAGGACCCCACAATTTGAAAAGATTATGGCAGAAGCAATCGATTTAACCAAATATGTGTTCCAAACAAAAAATGATGTTTTTCTTCTCGCATCGTCAGGAACAGGGGCCATGGAAATGGCTGTTGCGAATATCGTTTCTCCTGGCGATAAAGTGATCGTTATTAATGGCGGTAAATTTGGAGAGCGCTGGCTTAAATTATGTAAATCTTATAAAGCGGAAATTATTTCAATTGATGTTGAGTATGGTGATTATGTAACACCCGAAGAACTTGATGAGAAGCTAAATTCAAATCCTGATGCTGTCGCTGTGTTCACTACTTTAAGTGAAACATCAACAGGCACAATAATGGATATTGAAGGATTTGCAGAAGTGGTAAAAAAACACGGTAAATTGATTGCAGTTGATGCGATAAGCGGACTCGTGGCTCAACCACTGAAGATGGATGAATGGGATCTTGATGTCGTGGTATCTGGTGCACAGAAAGGCTTTATGATACCTCCTGGACTGGCATTTATATCATTCAGTTCAGATGCCTGGAAGAAGGTAGAGACGTGTGAGGCTTCAAGATTTTATTTTGATGCAAGAGCTTACAAGAAAAAAGCAGCTCCCTACACACCTGCGGTTAATCTGATTTACCAGTTAAGAAAGGCCCTTCAGATGCTTGAAGAAGAAGGTATGGAAAATATATGGGAAAGACACAGAATTCTTGGAGATGCAACGAGAGAGGGAGTCAAGGCTCTTGGATTGAAACTCTTTTCAAAGAAACCTGGTAATGTACTAACTGCGGTAAAGGTTCCAGAAAACGTGGATGGCAAAAAGCTTGTCTCAATGATGAGAGATGAGTTTGGTGTTACAATAGCAGGTGGTCAGGCAGACATGAAGGGAAAAATATTTAGAGTCTCACACCTTGGATACCTGTCAAAGTTCGATGTGATTGTAGCGCTTTCAGCAATAGAAATGGTCCTTAAAAAACTTGGTTACAATGTAGAATATGGTAAAGCTGTGAAAGCTGCAGAAGAAGTTTTTGATAGGGAGGGAGTCTAATGTATAGACTTCACGCAAATGACCCACTAGCAGATGACGCAATGAAGCTTCTTGAAGATTCAGGGGTTTTTGAGATATCAAAAGGACATTATGATAAAGAAGAATTAAAGGAAAACCTTGATGGAATAGAATTTCTCGTTGTAAGAAGTGCAACGAAGGTCACAGCTGACGTTTTGTCAGCAGGTAAAGATCTTAAAGTCATTGGTCGTGCTGGAGTCGGTTTAGACAATGTTGATGTTGAAACAGCTAAACAACTGGGCATTCAGGTTTATAATACTCCAGGAGCAAACGCGATTTCCGTAGCAGAATTGACCATGGGTTTACTCATATCCCTTGTCAGACATATTCCCAGAGGAACATCCGGTTTGAAAGAGAATCTTTGGGAAAAGAAGAAGTTAAAGGGTAACGAAATATATGGAAAAACACTCGGTTTGATTGGTTTTGGAGCTATTGGTAAAGAAGTTGCGAAAAGGGCAGTGGCGTTTGGGATGAAAGTTTTGGCTTACGATCCATATATAAAGAAGACTGAGCTAGATGTTAGGCTGTACAATGATATGGAATCTATGTTGCCTGAAGTTGATGTACTAAGCTTACATGTTCCACTTAACAATGAAACAAAGCATATAATAAGTAAGAAAGAGTTAGATCTGTTGAAAGATGGAGCTTTGGTCATTAATGCTGCAAGAGGTGGCGTACTTGATGAACAGGCTTTATATGATGCGATTATATCCGAAAAAATAAAATCAGCTGCACTTGATGTTTTTGAGGTTGAACCACCGAATGATGAACTTAGAAGAAAATTACTTGGACTTGATAATGTTATCGCAACACCGCATATAGGAGCAAGTACAGTAGAAGGTCAGGTTCGAGTAGGAGTTGAAATGGCAAAAAAACTTATTGAAGTTGGTAAAAAACTTTAACAATTATTTTTCTCATTTGGAGGTGTAGAAATGAAGGTTTATGTTGATAAGGACGCATGTATAGGTTGTGGAGTTTGCGAGGGATTATGTCCGGAAGTTTTCGAAATGACAGACGATGGTAAAGCTCAGGCTAAAGTTCCTGAAACAGAAGCAGCATGTGCTCAGGATGCTGCAGATTCATGTCCCACACAAGCAATTAAAGTAGAATAGTAACAAGAATTTCACACGGATATCTAGGGGTGAACCGGAAGGTTCACCCCTTTTTATAGTGGCACACAGAATTTGTCTATTTGATAGAAACGAAAAATTTGCTATTATTATAAGCAGCTTCATTTACTTCTTATTTTTTTCTAGCGGTCCTCGAAGGGTTGTTTGCTTTTCTAAAAATGTTTATTGATGAGAAACACAAAACATGCTTTAAAAATCCATTCTTGTTTTAGTTAGGGAGACTTAATAAATTTTAGTCATTCTTCCTGGAGGTAAATGTGTCACATAAGATAATTACTATTCTGAAAAATAAAGTCTCAAAAAAAATATGGAATAATTGGTTTACCACTTTTAGTATAAAGGAAATTAATGAAGAGAAAGCAATTTTTACAGTAGAGAATCTCTTCATTAAAGACTGGTTACAAACAAAGTATGGATCATTGATTGCGAAATCAATAAAAGAAGCAACCGGAAAATCACTTGAATTCGAAATACGCTACGAAAAGGAAATCGACCCTTCGGTAGAGCCAGAAACCCACCAAAAAGGACCTCTAGTTAAGAGAAAACCTTTAATGATATCAAAACTGAACCCTGAATATACCTTTGAAAGCTTTGTATCTGGTGCAGAAAACAGAGCACTTTGTGCTGTATCAAGACAAATTGCAGAAATGCCAGGACGATACAATCCATTTTTCATTTACGGTGGTGTTGGACTCGGTAAAACGCACATTTTACAGTCAATAGCTCATAAGGCAATGGAGGTTAACCCTGATTGCAGGGTTTTATACATTACCAGTGAACACTTTTTGAATGACATGATCGAATCAATAAAAAAAGGTTCTGTGAAAGATTTTCGCGAACTATATCGAAAAAAGGCAGATATACTTTTAATTGATGATATTCAATTTCTTATTGGAAAAGATGGCGTGCAAACAGAACTTTTTCATACATTCAATGAGTTGCACGATGCGGGCAAACAAATTGTTATTTGCTCAGACCGTAATCCAAATGAACTTGATGGTTTTCATGAAAGGATGATTTCCAGATTCCAGATGGGCATGGTTATGGAAATTGCCGCTCCGGAAAGAGAAACAAGATATAAAATAGCTAAAAGACTTGCCAGAAGAGAATCGTATGATTTGTCTGATGATATTACAACAATGCTTGCTGAAAATATTAGAGGAAATGTCAGACGCTTACGGGGTGCCATAATTAAGTTGATTTTGTATAGCAGTATTTACAATAAAGATTCTGATATATCTCTTGCTCAGCAGGTTCTAGCTTCCTATGTTCCATCAATAACAGTATCGAAGCGTAAAGATGAACTCGAAATGATAATCAGTACCATAGAAAACCTACTTGACGTCGAGAGAAAAAAATTTTTTGGTAAGAGCCGTAAAAAAAATGTTGTACTTGCCAGACAGGTATTTATCTACGTACTTAAAAATGAGTTTGGTAGGTCGATAACCGAGATCGGCAAGTTAATAAATAGGACCCATTCTACAGTAATTCATTCATTGAAAAAGATAGAAAAGTCGATTAATTCCGAAGAAGATACATCGGTAACTGATATTGTTAATACTGTTGTGGAGAAGGTTATGGCTTCGTCTGCGGCCTCATAATGATCAAAAGTTATACTCATCCTTTTGTTTTCTTCTCATTAAATGATTTAAACCCATCCTAGGGGATTTGTTTTCATATAACACCCTATATACTTCTTCAGAAATAGGTAATTCGATTTGTTTTTCTGACGATATATTGTGTATAGCTTTTGATGTAGGTACGCCTTCAGCAACGCACTTCATATTGCTCAATATATCGTTGATTTTGTAGCCTTCAGCGAGTTTTTGACCTACATAACGATTTCTACTGTATTTACCCGTGCATGTAACAACAAGATCGCCAACACCCGCTAGCCCCATAAAAGTCATTTTATCTGCATTGAATCTTATTCCAAGCTTGGTCATTTCAGTAACGGATCTGGTTATCAATGCTGCTTTTGTATTAAACCAGCCACCCATTCCATCAATAATCCCAGCTGCAATGGCGAAAACATTCTTTTGAGCGCCAGCCAGTTCGGTACCTATAACGTCACTGGAGCTATAGACGCGGAAATAATCAACGTTAAAAATATCCCTTACCGTTCTTGCAGTTCCTATATTGTTTGAGGCAACTACTACACTGGTAGGAATACATTTTGTAACCTCTTCAGCATAGCTCGGACCTGATAAAACAGCGTATTTACACGCGTTTTTTTCCTTGAAAATTTGTGAAGGTCGTTTCAATGTTGATATTTCTATTCCTTTTGAAAGATTCACCAATACTTTGTTAAGAAGATTTGCTTTTTGATAAACCTGCCTGATATATTGAACGGGCACTGCATTGAAAATTATTTTACAACTATCTATTGTTTCAACAATGTTTGAACTGAATCGAATTCCTTCAGGAAAATGTAATCCTTCTATATAGTTGCTCTGACGCGTCCTTTCAAGCTGGGATTTCACCTTTTCTCTTCTGACCCATAGTATAACGTCATTTCCGCTATCGGAAAGAACTTTGGCTATTGCACTACCCCAGCTACCCGCACCTATTACAGCTATCATTTTTGAATCTCTCCCAGGTAAAAGACAGCCCTTTTAACAGAGGGGGTTCTAAAAGGCAGACCGTTGTTATCCAGGGAGATTATCCAATTATTATCATCTTTCTGTCTTATTTCTATGAAAAAACGTTGTTCAAAATCATCGTCCACTGTTATGGTTTTAATAAGGTATTTATTTTTTTGTTTGCTGTGAAATAGTTCGACATATTTAAAAAAGATCGTGCCTTCGCTGAAAACCTTCCCCATTACATTTTGCAATTGATCGTTGTTGATTTTTTCAAGATGAACGTGAGGCATATCCTCACCTCCTGCTATTTTCAAAATGTCTTTGTTTTTTTCTTTGACTGCATGAAGGTGGTAAATATTCTTTCTTTGTTCTCTCCATTTTCTTTCATATTTTGTGTTTATAGTGGGAGGGTTCAAATCAAGATTAATATGTGAAAAACAACCATTTTCTTCTAAACTAACTTCGAATCGCTTAATGAAATTGGCGTGGTCAGAGTATACACTAACAAAACCATGACTTTTAAGTGCTGACACAAAACTTTTAATAAAGCTAGTGTTATTGAGTCTCCTTTGATGATGCCTTTTCTTTGGCCAGGGGCAGGGGAAGTTCATATAGATGCCATCGAGATTTTCATCGAACAGTTCTCTAATAGCAAATTTGGCATCACACATGATTACAGCGATGTTATCGATACACAGGTCTTTAATTTTTTTAAGTAACTTCGTTACCGATGTTAACGACAGTTCTATACCTATGAATGCAGCGTCTGAATTTGACAGGGCTTTTTCTATTAGAAATTCTCCATTGCCAAAACCAATTTCAGAGTAAAACTTAGTTTGTCCCGGGAAGATCGCATGCAATTCTAATGGGATTTTTCTATATCTAGGATCAATGAAATACTTAATTCCCACTTTTTTTACATCAATAATTTTCACCTTCTTTGTTAATATATTGGAATCAATTATATGTTAGACGTTAAAATCGAATTATTGTAGTTTATAAATGCATTACAAGTGTTATAATACTGATAAATTCACTTTGTTTCAAGAACTTCAACTAATTCATTCACCATTTATTTCATTTTGATTCAAGCATATGAGTTTTGCGAAAAAGAGGTGTTAAAGATTGATTGACCTATCAAAACTCAAAATACTTTATTCAGAAGAAGAGATTGGCAAAATTGTTAACAACTTAGCGAACGAAATAACAAGCTTCTATAAGCCCATTACTGACGAAATAATGGCAATATGTATTTTGAAGGGTTCGATACATTTTTACAGTGACCTGCTAAAAAGGCTCGATATGAACATTAGATATAATTTCGTTCATGTATCGAGTTATACTGGCGAGAGAAGCACAGGCAAGATTAGAGTTAAGACCTGGGTAGACGAATCGCTAACAGGCAGACATGTTCTTCTGGTTGAAGATATAGTAGACACCGGGAATACATTACGATACATCATGAATTATATCTGGAAACAAAAACCTGCAACTGTAAAGTTGGTTTCGTTGTTTGAAAAAACCGTTCATGACCACGGAGTCAATATTGATTTTGTTGGCGAGAAAATAGGAGATAAGTTCATAGTTGGTTATGGTCTTGATTATGATGAGCTTTACAGAAATCTTCCCTTCGTAGGATATGTCGAATTTGAAGAGAAATAAAGGTACAGGGGTTTTATTGGTGACTGTCACCCTGATAATTGCCATTTCTACTGTTATGTCTTTTCACATGATTTCAGTGATTTCACAGACAAATAGAATTGCTGAATCCTTTTTGAATGCTGCTATAAAAAGAGCTACTGTCGTCTCAGCGGAAAAAATTCTGGAATTTTCTATTGAAAATGAAATTAGTGTTGAAACTGAACTTAATGGATACATTTTGAAGTCATTTAAGAAGAATGGAGTCTGGTATGTTTCGTTGGAAGGTCATGGGATCAGTGAAAAGATTACCAGGAGGCAGCAATAAATGATCTTTGAGGATTTTGTTGATAATTGTGAAAGTCTTTTTCAAAGCTATGAAGAAGGAGATATTAGACCTGCAGAAATAGCTGGAGAGATCAAACGATATGCCAATGTGCTTGATAAAGAGGAGCTTAAAGGATTCAATGAATTGCATAAATATCTAAGAAGTTTTTTTGAATACTTGATAGTAATTCCAGAACTTCCGGCTCAGAGGCAGAAAGTGCGCATAGAAAACGGCAAGAGGATGATCGACAAGTTGAGAAAACAATTCCTGCTGAAAACCAAGGACGAATTGCTGAATTTGAAAAGCGGCAATCTTTCACTTGAATCGAAGGTTAAATTTGCTAAAAATGTGGGTGAAAGGCGTTCAAAGATACTCAACAAAATGGGCATTTATACAATCGAGGATCTTCTATGGTGGCTTCCAAGAGATTATGAAGATAGAAGGAAGATTATTCCTCTTTCATCAATAACTCCAGAAAAAAAGTGTACGGTTCAGGTTACATTGCTGAATTATTCAAAGAAAAAGGTAAAGGGATATTCAATAATCACAGCTGTTGTCTCCGATGGTTTTGGTCAGATTTTACTAAAATGGTTCAATCAAGATTATATCCTCGGTCAACTGAAGAAAGAAAGCAAATATATAGTAACAGGCACACCTAAAAAAAACGCTTTTGGACCATACGAAATGAATTCTCCAGAAATTGAGGAAATAAGTGGTACCCCACCTAGAGAAATTGTTCCTGTTTATAGTACAACCTCTGGAATTTCACAAAAGATGATGAGAAGGATCTTAAAGAATAATCTAGGAGCAACACAACTTTTTAAAGATACACTTTCGAGAAAACTAAGATGTGAAAAGAATTTGCTGGATGTTGTTCATGCCATGCAAGGAATACATTATCCTAAAAGCATCTATGAGATACGAAAAAGTAGGGAAAGACTGGTTTTTGAAGAGTTCTATCTTTTTGAAATTGCGCTGCTGTTTAGCAGAGAAAAATTGAGATTTGATCGCGGAGGTATAAAGAAGAATGTTGAAGGAAAACTTGTTTCATCGTTCTGTGAGAGTCTGGATTTTGTATTAACAGAAGACCAAAAAAAGTCATTTGAAGAGATAAGAGCAGATCTAACTTCTGAAAAACCTATGAACCGGTTATTGCAGGGAGATGTAGGATCAGGAAAAACAGTTGTAGCTGAAATGGCAATATTAGATAATTTTGAAGCAGGTTTTCAGAGTGCATTTATGGTTCCAACGTCTGTGCTCGCTACACAGCATTACGAAAGGCTTGTCAATGAGCTGGAAAATTTTGGAATTAAAGTTGAGTTACTTATTGGATCTATGAAGAAAACCGAACAAGATAGGATTAAGAAACATCTGGCTACCGGAGATATTGATGTGGTAGTAGGTACACATGCGTTGATACAGGAAAACGTTGAATTTAAAGAGCTAGGGCTGGTCATAATAGACGAACAACATCGTTTCGGTGTGGAACAGAGAAAAGCTTTGATGAACAAAGGGAATTTAATAGATATGCTTGTTATGACTGCCACACCAATACCAAGGACCTTATCTCTTACTGCCTACGGTGATCTGGATGTATCAGTAATAAGGGAGATGCCACCTGGAAGGAAACCTGTTAAAACGATGTTGATTATTGACAGCAAGCTGAACGATGTTTATAGCTTTGTTAGAGAAGAAGTGAATAAAGGTAATCAGGTGTTCTTTATTTATCCGCTGATTGAAGAATCTGAAGTTATGGATTTGAAGGCTGCAACAGAGGAAGCGGAGAAACTAAGAAACGAAATATTTCCTGAAATTCCGCTGGAGTTACTGCATGGGCGTATGTCTGAAGAAAAAAAGAAAGAAATAATGGCAAAATTCAAGAAAAAAGAAATAAAAATACTTGTTTCAACATCTGTAATTGAAGTAGGTATAGACATGCCTAATGCCACGTTAATGGTTATTGAACACCCTGAAAGATTTGGTCTGGCTCAATTACATCAATTAAGAGGAAGGGTTGGAAGAAGTTCAATTGCTTCGTATTGTTTTTTGATTATAAACAGAAGTCTCTCAGATGATACGGTAGAAAGGTTAAGACAATTTGCGTCCACAAACGACGGTTTTAAGGTGGCAGAACTCGATCTTACACTGCGAGGACCTGGAGAATTTATGGGTATAAAACAGCATGGCATACCTGAGTTTAAAATAGGAGATATAGTAAAAGATGCAGAAATACTCTATAGTGCGCGTTACGAAGCTGAAAAAACAATAACTGAGGATCCTAAATTGGAGAAAGACATCGGTTTGAAAAAGGCTGTTAAACAAAGATTTGGGGAGAGGATTTCCTTAATAGAGGTTAGTTGATGCTAACGATAACAGGTGGAACGTTTAAAGGAAGAAAAATAAGCACAACATCAAGAAAGGTCACAAGATACACACCTAACATTGCAAGAAAAGCATTATTTGATATCATTCCTGTGCCGGATAAAATGCTGGATGTATTTTCTGGTAGTGGAGTAATGGCCTTTGAAGCATTGAGTCGCGGTACTTCAAATGTAATTTGTGTGGATAGTTCAAAATTTTCTGCCAGAACAATTGCTAAAAATTCTTCAGAATTGGGCCTTGAAAAACATATCGAAATCATTTGCAAAGATTTCAGAAGGGCTTTTGTGGATATTGAGAAGAAGGGTAATAGTTTTGATGTTGTTTTTGCAGACCCTCCTTTCAAAAAAAATTATGTAGATGATTTTTTGAAATATTTAGTGGATTATAATGGATTTTTAACTACCTATACCGTGGTCATTGTTGAGTCCTCAGAAAGGGATGCGGTATCGTTAAAGAATAAAATGCTTGATGGATTTAGGTTACGTGATCAAAGGAAATATGGAGGAGTATACTTAAATTTCATGAAGGTGGTTAAATGAAATTTCTTGCAGATAGAATGCTTGGAAGTCTGGCAAAAAAACTACGTATGCTTGGTATTGACACAATGTATTACAATATAATAGAAGAAGCCGAAATAATCGAAATAGTTGTGAAAGAGAAAAGAATGTTGCTAACCAGAGATAGCGAACTGCATTCAAGGTGCATGAAAAAAGGATTAGAAAGTTTTCTTCTCAAATCAAATTACTGGGAATCGCAGTTAAGAGCCGTTTTTCACCGTTTTATAAACAGAGCAGATCAAATCAATTTCTTAACCCGTTGTTCTCATTGTAATAACGTTCTTGAAAGTGTTTCATATAAAGAGATAAAATTTGAAGTTCCTGAATATGTACTGTTTACAAATGAACAGTTTTTGAAGTGTTACGGATGTGGGCAGATATACTGGAAGGGTAGTCATGTTAAGAACATTATGAATAAGTTTATTGAGGTACTAGGAAAAGATTTCCCAGAAGAAAGCATTAAGTTCTAGAAGAATTATCATGATAATTACAAAAAAGAGGTAATGCGTATGTATATCGCAAAATCTCTCATTAATCATCAGAGAGAAGATTTGAGAAAGGCGATTTATGATATAAGATCAGTCAGCCCTGATTGCAGTGTTTTTTTGCTGGAGGAATATAGAAGGCGTTTGAGTGAATACTTACCGTTAAAGAATAAACCATACAAAATGAAAGAAAAAGAAACAAAAAGGTTGTTGGGTTTAGAAACAGATGGTTATATTGAAAAAATCAGGACCATTATAGAGGATAGAGAAATAATCAAAGATGGCTATGTTTTTCCTCTTATATATAAGGATAACCTGGTTGGTATATGTATACACTGGGGTAGAAAAGAACTCGATAACAACATTAAGGAAAGACTTGATGATATAGGAAGAAAAATCTCACTTTTAAAAAATCTTTCTGAAGGTTATGAAGCGATCAGACAACTAGAACTATTGAAGCAGTTAACCGAAGTGCTTGAAATTGAAAGTAACTTGGAACAGCTCATTCAAAACACCATGGAACTTACAAGAAGAATAATGCGTGTAAGATATTTCGCTTTTTATAGTCTTAAAGAACATGAACTAACTCTCAAAAAATCGGTAAATAACAATGATATTTTCAGTGAAAGCCTTTTTTTTGATAGTCTTCCAGAGAGAATTTGCAACGGGGGATACTTTCTTTCCTCTGTCAATAAAGACTTGGTTGATTATTTATTTCAGGATAGGGAGAAGGTTCGTTCTTTTGTTGTAGCACCTTTCAATGTAAATAACAATCTTGAAGGATTTTTCGTTGCTGCTGAAAGAAATAGTGACATAGAAGTAGAGTTCAGAGTGCACAACCATCTGGATGAAAAGGACTTTGAAACACTTGATGATGTTCTAACAAGACTTTCTGTAGCTGTAAACCGTATAAGATTGACAAAACAGCTTGAGAAAGAAGTAGAAAAACTCAGCAAGCTTAAAGAAAGTAATGAGAACTTAATCGAATTTCAAAGGAATCAGCTGTTCAGACTGAACATTTTGCATAAAATCAGCCAGGCTTTACGCCGCAGTCTTGATAGGGAGAAAATCATAAGAATGATCCTTATATCTATGACCAGTCCTTCAGGACTTGGTTTTAACAAAGCTATGTTTTTAAGACTTGAAGAAAAAACCATGTCATTTATTCCCGAGTATGCAGTTACTTCAGAATATGAGCGCAAAATAGAAGATGAATATCCAGTATTTGGGGATTTTTCACAATATCTTATCGAGGTGTCAGAAAAAGAGTTGGAGAAGTCTGAAAAATTTGATCAGAGGATATTTTACAGTGGGAATCCACTTCTTGAAAGAGTTGTTCATAGAAAAAGAATGCTTCATGTAACTGCGCGTCTAAAGCAAATGAGAAATGACGAACTTTTTCAGATAGAAAGAATTACCGATAGTGATGAATACGTTATTTTGCCACTTTCAGGAGAAAGAGGTGTTGAGGGATTACTTCTTCTGGAACCAAAGGATAAAGAAGTTGATCTTTCAAGTTCAGAACTTCAGCTATTAGAGTTATTATCTGATAGTGTGGGCGTTTCCTTGGAGTTATCAGAAAGGTATCAGAGAATACTTGACATATCAAGTTCACTCCAAAAAGAAAGGAATGTCTCAAATTACTATAGATACTTTGCAGAGAACATCATTCAGTCGCTAGATGCATCAATTACCGTTGTCGATAAAGAAATGAATATAACTGAGTGCAATAGAAGATGTGAACAACTTCTAGAAGAAGACAGAAATGATTTAATTGGCAAACACATTGAAAATTATGGTGATAAACTTGGTGATATTATTCCTCTTACGAGGGATGTTATTAACTCAGGAGAAAGTGTAACCATTTCAGATCATTCACTCGATTATTTTGGAGATAGGGTTTTTGACATAAGAGTGGTACCTTTAATACGATATGGGAGTAACATCATAGATGGAGCTGTTATTGCGCTTAACGATGTGACGAGAAGATACTACCTTGAAACGGATCTAAAGAAACGAGAAAAACTGGCTGCTCTTGGTGAAATGTCAGCAAAGGTTGCGCATGAAATCAGAAATCCCATAGCGGTTATTGGTGGCTTTGTAGAAAGACTATCAAAAGTAAAAGATACAGAAAAGGCAAAAAAATACAGTGAAATATTGCGAAAGGAGATAAAAAGGCTGGAAGGTATAGCAAATGAAATACTGGGTTATTCCAGAAAACCTAAAAAAGAAGAATACAAGACAACTGATGTTTACAAGCTTTGTAAAGAAGTAATGGAGGAGTATAGAGATCAAGCAGCCAAGAAGAATGTCTTGCTAAATCTTCAAGGGGATTCAGAAATTTATTTCTATTGCAACAAAGATAGAATGAAACAGGTTATAATAAATCTTGTACAGAACAGTATAGAAGCCTCGGAACCTGGAGGCGACGTTAGAATTGTGGTAAATAAGCATAATGGAATGGGCCAAATAGAGGTTTTAAATTCAGGGAAAAAAATTCCTGGAGAGATCTCAAAAAGAATTTTTGAGCCTTTTTTTACTACAAAAAGTTTTGGTACAGGGCTTGGCCTTTCTGTTTGCAAAACCATTGTAGAAGATCACGGTGGGAATATCGATGTAGATAGCAACGATAAGAGGACCAGATTTGTAGTTAGTTTACCATTGGGAGGTTTGAATAATGAAAAAGGAAAACTCAGTAAAAATACTGATCGTTGACGATGAAGAGAATATGCGTTTTTTGTTGAAAGAAGAATTAGAAGAAGAGGGTTACATAGTTTATGATGCTGCTTCTGGTGAGGAAGCATTGGAGATATTTAATAATAATGAGATTGATGTTGCGACTATTGATATCGAAATGCCAGGTATGGATGGACGAGAACTGGCAGGCAAGCTAAGAAAAGAGCAACCTGATATTAAAATACTCTTTTTGACTGCATACAGTCATTACCGGCACGATTTATCTTCATGGGCAGCGGATGAATACATTGTGAAATCTGCTGATCTCAATGAACTGAAAAATAAAATCAAGAAGTTGTTGAAATAGCGGAGGTGTAACGATGGATTACAAGAACACACTAAATCTTCCTGACAGATCCTTTCCAATGAAAGCTAATCTTGTAAACAAAGAGCCAGAACAACTCAAAAAGTGGGAAAAGGAAGACCTTTACAAATATGTGCAGAAACAAAGAGAGGGAGCACCTCTTTATGTGCTACACGATGGGCCACCCTATGCAAACGGAAATATTCATGTAGGGACAGCGTTAAATAAAGTGCTGAAGGATATTATCATAAAATACAAGACCATGAAAGGATACAGTGTACCATATATCCCTGGCTGGGATATGCATGGTTTACCAATAGAACACAAGGTTGCAACGCAAATTGATAATTCAGAGAACGTATCAAAACTTGATATCCGGAGGAAATGTAGAAAATATGCTGAAAAATTCTTCAATACTCAGAGAGAACAGTTCAAAAGATTGGGAGTAAGGGGAGATTGGGAAAACCCTTATTTAACCTACGACTACAGTTATGAGTCAAGTGTTATGAAAGTATTTTCAGAATTAGTTAAGAAAGGTTATGTGTACAGGAAAAGAAAACCAATCTACTGGTGCACTCACTGTGAAACAGCACTGGCTGAAGCAGAAGTAGAATATCATAATCATACTTCTCATTCTATATATGTAAAGTTTCAGGACAATAATGAGCCTAAAAGATTTTTCATTATATGGACCACGACACCCTGGACGTTACCAGCCAACGTGGCTATTGCCCTTCATCCTGATTATGAATACGTTGAAATTCAGGTTGGAGATGAACACTGGATAATTGCAAAGGACTTACTGGATGCAGCGACAAAGGATATGGGTATAAATGACTATAAAATTATTGATGAGAAAAAGGGTACTGAATATGAAGGGATGAAGGCAAAGCATCCATTTATGGATAGATTGTCAGAAATAGTATTGGCTGACTATGTGGCACTTGATGCGGGAACGGGTTGTGTCCACACCGCGCCCGGACATGGTGAAGAAGATTATCAAACGGGAAACAAATATGATTTACCAGTCATTTCGCCAGTTGATGATTCAGGTGTATTTACCGATGAAGCAGGGAAATATAAAGGATTGTTTGTATTTGACGCCAATGACAAAATTGTAACTGATTTAAAAGAAAAGGGTTATCTTGTTGCAGAAGATAAACTAGAGCATTCTTATCCACATTGCTGGCGATGCAAAAATCCTGTGATTTTTCGGGCAACAGAACAGTGGTTTATCAGCGTCGATCACAATGAATTAAGAGAAAAAGCACTTGAAGAAATAAAGAAAACAAAATGGTACCCCTATTGGGGTGAAAGACGCATATCATCAATGATTTCAGATAGACCAGATTGGTGTATATCAAGACAGCGTTCATGGGGTATACCGATTCCTGCGTTTAGATGTGAAGAATGTGGGGAGGTATTATTAACCGGAGAAATCGTAGATCATTTTGCTTCTCTTGTCGAAAAACACGGTACAGATATATGGTTTGAATGGAAAGCAAAGGATTTGCTTCCTGATGGGTATAAATGTCCTAAATGCGGTTCAAATGAGTTCCGTCAGCATGAGGATATTCTTGATGTGTGGATTGATTCTGGTTCATCTTTCGAAGCAGTTGTGAAACAGAGACCTGAACTAAGATTTCCAGCTGACGAGTATCTTGAAGGAAGCGATCAACATAGAGGCTGGTTCAATTCTTCACTGCTGTTATCTTTGGTTGTTGAAGGTAAGGCACCATTTAAAGCAGTAGTCACACATGGTTTTATTAACGATGAGCAGGGAAAAAAGATGAGTAAATCTGCAGGTAATGTAGTAGATACTCAAGAAATTAACGAAAAATATGGTGCAGAAATACTCAGAATGTGGGTAGCCAGCTCAAATTACCAGGAAGATATAAGGATATCCAACAAAATAATAAGACAACAGGTTGAAAACTACAGAAAGATAAGAAATACCATTCGTTATCTGATCGGAAATCTCTCAGATTTTGATCGCTCCAACAGTTTGCCATATGAGAAGCTTACTGAAATAGATAGATGGGCACTTATGAGGTTACATAATCTCATAAAAAACGTCACAAGAAATTATGAAGAACATGAATTTTATAAAGCAAACCATTTAATAATGAAATTCTTGATCAATGATATGAGTTCATTCTATCTTGATATTGTTAAAGACAGATTGTATGTTGAAGGAAAGGATTCTGAAACCAGGAGATCCGTTCAAACTGTCATGATGGAGATTTTGTTGAATCTTACAAAATTACTTTCACCAGTTCTAACATTTACTACAGAAGAGGTATATAGTTTCTTACCCGAAGATTACAAAAAGTACAAGACAGTTCAGGTAGAAAAGTGGCCCGAGTGCAAAGAAGAATATTTTGATGAACAACTTGAAACAAGATGGAAAAAGTTAAGAACTATAAGAGAAGATGTTTTAAAGGCTCTGGAAACAGAGAGAAATCAAAAAAACATTGGAAATTCTCTTGATGCCAGAGTAATTTTGAGACCTGAAAATAAAGATACAGAGGGACTTTTAAAGGATTATTCAAACAGGTTTTTGGAGGACTTCTTTATAGTTTCTCAGGTAGAAATTGATAGTGAAATCGAAGCGGACAACGTTCATAAAGGACAAAATGTTGATGTTGTAGTTAAGAAAGCTGAAGGGGAAAAATGTGAACGATGCTGGAAGTACTCTACTGATGTAGGAAAAGACGAGCAATATAAAGACGTCTGTGGCAGATGTGCAGATGTCTTGAAAAAATTCTATTGATTTTGTAACAACTGAACAAATTTGGGTTAGGAGGGTTTTTATGCGTTCAAAATTGTTACTAATGGCTCTTGTTTTACTGGTTTGCTCTGTTACAGTTTTTTCTTCATATGCGATAAGAAGTGGTGATGTCTTAACAATAAGCATATATGGTCGAAGTGAGTTGAGCAGTGAAGCATTTGTGGGACCTGATGGAAATATTTCGGTATCACCTATTGGTCAGGTTTATGCAGAGGGCAAAACCCTTTCAGAGCTGGAATTACTTCTTGCTGAAAAATATTCAGAAGTTTTGGCAAGCAAACCGCAGCTAACGGTTTCAGTTCTAGAGTATGCGCCATTCATCTTTTCAGTTCTGGGCGAAGTGAATCATCCCGGTTCATTTAGACTTGAACGTGAAAATGTAACTATATCAAGGTTACTTTCTGAAGCTGGTGGTCTAACTGATTATGCAGATACAGCGAACGCATTTGTCATAAAAGAGAACAATGAAAAGATTTCCATAGACCTTTCCGGCGTGGAGAGCATGGGTGAGAATGCTGATCATCTTTTGAATGCTGGTTCAACCCTTTTTATCCCAAGTGCGTACGAGAAATCGATAAGAATTATTGGTGAATTCAATAATCCAAGAGTGATCAGATACTATAAAGGAATTACCCTAACACAGGTAATTGCTGAAGCTGGAGGATTGAAAGAAACAGCTGATCTTGAAGAAATAGTTGTGTTAACGAGGAAGAACAGTTCAGTTCAGCGACGAAAATACGATCTAAACAGAATATTTGAAGGTAATATACCTGACCCTTTACTGGAAGAAGGTTCCAGTGTAATAGCAGGTGATCTTTCAAATAAGTCTATACGTGTACTTGGCGAACTGGTTAATCCTGGAGTGGTTTTATTCAAAAAAGGTTTAACACTTATGAAAGCTATTGGCAATTGTGATGGTTTGACACAAAATCACTCAGGAGAGGCAATAATCATTAGCGACAACAATACTCAGTACTCTGTTAATATTGATGAATTGTTTGCAGGGAGAGTCAAAGATCCAGAATTAAAATCAGGTGACACGGTAATCATACCAAGACAGGAAGAGAAATACGTGTATCTTGTTTCACCTGAAGAAACGACAAGAATGGATTTCAGTCTTGACGAAAAGTTAACACTGAAGAATGTATTAATAAAAGCTGGTAAATATGATCCTGAGATGAATTTCGAGATAGTAGTAAGAAAAGCTTCTGGCAAGCAAGTAGTTGATTCACAGGGTTTAATTGAAGAAGACATTGCCTTGAATTCTGGGGTCATTGTCCAGTTACCATTAACAAGCCGATTCATTTACATGTTAGGAGAAGTAAAAGATCCAGGTACAATAAATTTTGAAGACTTTGAATCGCCTGAATTAGGAATTGCGCTTGCAAAAGCAGGTGGATTGAATGATACATCTGGAGAAGTTGAAGTAGTTTCAGACGGAAAAACCCATAGTTTTGATCCCGATGAAGCAGCTGAGTCTCAATTTAGACTGAGTCCTGGTGATGTTGTTTTCGTATCACGTATGCAGGAGCGTTTTGTTTATCTAATTTCAAGAAATGAAGGTGGCAGGATAGAATTTTCAAAGGATGAAAAGCTTTCTTTAAGAAATGCCCTGTCTAAACGTAACCTTTTGTTTCCCGAATCGAAAGAAATTGTAGAGGTATTAATGCCTGATGATACAAAAATCAGAGCAGAACTGGGAAAAATAATTGAAGATGATGTATTACTTGAACCTGGTTCTGTAATTATCTACCCGAATGTTTTCAAAACGTTTTATGTTACCGGAGCTGTTAAATCCCCTGGTCTGGTGGAAATTGATTCTAATCAAAATATTACCTTTGCGAAATTACTGAGTTTAGCTGGAGGATTACAGGATAATGCAGATAGCGTATTACATGTAACCAGTGAGAAAAAAAGTGGAGAATTTGAAGTAAATAACCTGCCAGATAAAGACATTATTGAAGATCTTGGGTTTGATGATAGATCGGTTATTTTTGTGCCAGAACTTCCTGATCGCTTTGTTTATGTAATGGCAGGCAGTGAGGGAGGAAAGGTAAACTTCAGTAAAGGTGAAAGGTTAACTCTGAGAAATACTCTGGCAAAACTTAAACTTCTCGATGTTAGAGATTCTTCAATCATAACGATAGTCGATTCAGAAAACAATAAATTGATGATTTCAGGCAAAGAACTAAAGGAAGACGATATCAAGCTTGAAAATGGATCAATTGTTAAATATCCTGATGCTTATTCAGAACTTCACGTATTGGGTCAGGTGAATCGGCCAGGAACTATTTCATTCACTAATACAACTCCAACGTTGTTAACTGCTATATCTCGTGCTGGAGGAACAAATGTAGAAGCTGATGAAACTGAAGTATTACTTATAAATAACTTGACCGGAGATTCATCTACAACCAATTTGAAAGAGCTTATTACCAAAAAAGATGATATTGAATTACTTGATGGAACGACAATATATGTACCCAGGGCAGGAGAAAAATACATCTATATGGTTTCACCAGAAATTGGAGGTAAGGTTACCTTCGAGCCTGATGAAAATATGACATTGAAGAACACTCTTGCACGCTACAACTTACTTAACTTTGATTCTGAAAGAAACATTACAATTCAAAGACCTGATGGAACCAGGAACGAAGTTAAGGTAAGCAGTCTGGAGAAAACTGATGAAGAATTGGTTCCCGGAACTATTTTGATCGTTCCTGAATTAAGAACCAAAATTAATGTACTTGGAGCTGTTCAAAAACCAGGGCCAGTTTATTTTGAACAGAACGAAGAACACTCTGTAATTAACGCGCTAAGTAAAGCTGGCGGGCTTTTAGGGGACGCAAGTGGTGTACTTGAGATCATAAAAGAAAATGCGAAGGCCACCGTTCAGTTGCATGACATTATTAACGAAAGCAATGAGATTTCTATTAGTGATGAAATGCTGATTTACGCTAAAAGCACTGAGGGAAAATATATATACATGATTACACCTGAAACTGGCGGTAGAATAAACTTTGGGCCCGATGAGCAACTAACACTTAGAAATGCACTTGCCAAAGTTGATTTGTTAACCTTTTCCTCTAATAAGTCAATTGAACTCCTTTTACCAAATGGAAAGAGGATGACCATAAAATTCAGTGCATTGAGGGAGAAAGACCGTGAACTTGAGCCGGGAACAGTAGTTATTTGTCCTGATACAAAATCTAAAATCTATGTACTTGGTGCTGTTTCCTCTCCTGGAGTTAAATTATTCCCATCGGGTAGTAATCCTACGTTGCTTGAAGCTATATCCGATAGCAACGGGACCTTACCTGAAGCACTTGAAAAACAAGTAAATATAATATCATCAGAAGGGATAATGAAACAAATAAATCTTGAAAGGATTTATAACGGGCTTGAAATAAATCCTGTACTGGAAGATGAAACCATGGTTTTTGTTCCTGAATATGAGCCTATAAGGGTAAGCGTACTGGGAGAAGTAAATAATCCCGGGGTTGTTGCCTTTGAAAAAGATGAAGATCCTACCATCTTGAATGCAATTGCTAAATCTGGAGGTTTATCAGATAAAGCTGGTGAACTTGTGAAGATTTCTGGATCAGATTCCGAATACAACTGGATTAATCTTGTATCAGTTAAAGATGTGGAGCTAAAAGATGGAATGATTTTATATGTACCACGGGTTGAAGAAAGTTTTGTTTATGTTACAGGGGAAGTAAGCAGACCAGGGATAATAAACTTTGATAGATTTGAAAGACTCACACTTTCAGCTGCACTTGCTAAAGCTGGAGACCCACTTGAATCAGCAGGAAAT